>PUPC01000263.1 GCA_003553185.1 Planctomycetota bacterium
GTGGTCTCCAGCCGGGCGGCATCCTCGAGCCGATCGAGCATCGGGTTGCCGATGTACTGGCGGACCACGTCGATGAGCTCGCCGGTCATCGTTCCGCCGCCGCCGTGTGCCAGTTCGACTCGCTGTACCATCATTTTCCCTCGTACTTGTGGCGGACCGAGCAGGCCCCTTCGACCGACACCATACATGGCCCCGTCGGGCTGTCCGGGGTGCAGGCGTCGCCGAACAGCGGGCAGTCGGCCGGTTCCATCCGGCCCCGCATCACGTCGCCGCAGCGGCAGCCGGCCGGGAGTTCGTACTCGTCGAGATCGATGCCGTAGCGCCGGGCGGCGTCGAACGCCGCGTAGTCCGGGCGAAGCCGAAGCCCGCTGAGCGGGACCCGCCCGATGCCCCGCCAGGCGGTGTCGGCCGGCTCGAACACCTCGTCCACGACCGCCCGGGCGGCGGGGTTGCCCTCCCGGCGGACGACCCGGCGATACTCGTTCCGGACGGCGGGCTCGCCGTCCCGGACCATCCGGACCAGCGACTCGATCCCCGCCAGCACGTCCACCGGCTCGAAGCCGGCGATCACCCCGGGCACCGAGTACTCGTCCACGAGGAACGCGTAGGGCGCGACGCCGATGATCGTGCTCACGTGGCCGGGCAGGATGAACCCCGAAACCGCGCACTCGGGATCGTCCTGGATCAGCCGCAGCGCGGGCGGGACGAGTTTGTGCGAGACCAGGACCGAGAAGTTGTCGCTCCCCTCCGCCCGGGCCGCCCGGACCGCCGCCGCGATCGTCGGGGCGGTGGTCTCGAACCCGACGGCGAGGAACACAACTTCGCCCGGCTCCCGGTGTGCGATGTCCAACGCGGCGGTCACCGAGCCGGCAACGATCACCCGGCCGCCCGCGGCACGGGCCGACTCCAGCGACGTCTCCTTGCCGGGCACTCGCACCATATCGCCGAACGTGACCACGGTCACCCCGTCGGCCGCCAGCCGAGCCGCCGCGTCGATATACGAGCCGGGTGTGACGCACACCGGGCAGCCCGGCCCCGAGAGCAGGTCCAGGCCGTCGGGCATCGCCGCCCGAAGCCCGAACCGGCCGATGGCCATCGTGTGTGTGCCGCACACCTCCATCAGGCGGACTCCGTCCAGTCCGGCCATCGCCGTGTGAATGCGGTCCAGAATGCGGCGGGCCAGTTCGTTGTCGCGATATCCGTTCTCGGGGATGCTCATTCGGTGCCCTCGAATGCTTCGCGGAGCATCCGCAGAGTGGCCTCCGCCTCGTCGGCGTCGTATTGCTGGATGGCGAAGCCGGCGTGGACGAGTACCCAGTCGCCGGGCTGTACGTCGGGGGTGACGGTGAAGTCGGTCTCGACGGTGTTGCCGGCGACGTCCACGGTCCCCTTCGTCCCGTCGATCTCGATGACCTTGCCGGGAACTGACAGACACATCGTTTATTCTCTCCTCTTTGCTGCCGCGATGACGATTTGGCCGAGCGCCACGCCCCCGTCGTTCGGGGGGACGAGCCGGTGGCGGAAGACCGAGAGCCCCTCGGCCTCCAGCCGGGCGACCGCCTGCTCGAGCAGGAACGCATTCTGGAAGCATCCGCCGGTCAGGCAGACCCGGTCCAGCCCGGTGTGGCGAGCGGCCTCCGTCACGCATTCTAACAGAAAACCTAGTACAGTGCTATGGAACCGGCCGGCGATGGTCGGGGCCGGGACCCCGGCGTCTCGCTCGTCGCAGACGGCGGCGAGGATGGTCGCTCCGTCGATTTGTCGGACGCCGCCGGATTCGGACAGCTCGATCGGGTAGCTCCCTTCGGCCGTCGGATCGGCGATCCCCTCGAGCTTGATCGCTGGTTGGCCCTCGTAGGCCGTCTCCCGGCACACCCCGAGGACCGCTGCCGCGGCGTCGAACAGGCGCCCCATCCCGCAGGTCAGGGGGGTGTTCACCCCCCGGTCGAGCAGTTCGAGCACCGCGTCCGCCTCCGCTTCGTCCATCCAGGGGACCGCCCGCCGGGCGTCGGCCCCGATAATCGGGAACAGCGCCCCGAGCGCCATACGCCCGGGGTGCCTGACCGCCGCGTCGCCGCCGGGCATCGGCATGTAGGCGAGGTGTGCGAACCGCTCCGATTCGGCCCGGTCGGCGATCAGCACCTCGCTGCCCCAGGTGTGCCCGTCGTCGCCGTACCCGGTCCCGTCGAACGCCACCCCGATCACCTGGCCGGTCAACTCGTGCTCGCCCATGCACGCCGCAACGTGGGCGTGGTGGTGGGGGACGCGGACGAGGGGCAGGCCGAGCGATTCGGCGAACCGGGTGCTGAGATAATCGGGATGCCGGTCGCAGGCGACGAGCCGCGGCTCCACGCCGACCATCCCGGCCAGCTTGGCCGCCGTGGCCTCCAATGAGCGGACGGTCGCCGGGTTGGCGAGGTCGCCGATGTGCTGGGACAGGTAGCACAACTCGCCCCGGCCCACGGCGACGGTGTTCTTGAGCATCGGTCCGCAGGCGAGGATGCCGTCCACGTCGGCCCCGACGGCGATTGGCTCCGGGGCGTACCCGCGCGACCGCCGGACGACCATCACATCGCCCGCCAGGCGTCGGACGACCGAGTCGTCGTTCCGGGTGAGGATCGCCCGGTCGTGCACGAGGAAGGCATCGGCGATGCCAGCCAGCTTGCTCACCGCGTCGTCGTTCGTTCGGGCGATCGGCTCCTCGGTCCGGTTCGCGCTGGTCATCACCAGGTAGGGCAGCCGCTCGGCGAGCAGGTGGTGGATCGGGGTGTAGGGCAGCATCACGCCGTGGAATTGGCTGCGGGGAGCGACCGCGTCGGCGACGATGTCTCCGGCCCGCCGCGAGAGGAGCACGATGGGCCGTTCCGGGCTCTCCAGGAGGGCCAGCTCCTCCGGGCCGACCGTTGCGATGGCCCGGGCGGCGTCGGGGTCGCGGGCCATGACCGCCAGCGGTTTCTGTTCACGGTGTTTCCTTTCCCGCAGGCGTCGGACGGCGTCCGGCGAGGTGGCGTCACAGGCGAGGTGGAACCCGCCGATCCCCTTGATGGCGGCGACTCCGCCCTCGGCGAGGATGTCGGCGGTGGCGGCCAGCGGGTCGGGGCTGTCCACGCGCTGCCCCTCCGCGTCGAGCAGTTCGAGCGTCGGCCCGCAGTCGTGGCAGCAGACCGGCTGGGCATGGAATCGGCGGTCAGCCGGGTCCTCGTACTCCGCCCGGCAGGCCTCGCACATCGGGAACGCCCGCATCGAGGTGTCGGGCCGGTCGTAGGGCAGCCGCTCGATGATGGTGTAGCGCGGGCCGCAGTTGGTGCAGTTGATGAACGGGTGGCGATAACGTCGGTCGGCGGGGTCCCGCATCTCGGCGAGGCAGTCGGTGCAGGTGGCGATGTCGCGGGCGGCATCGACCTCGAGTTCCCCGTCTTCGTCCGTCATTTCGATACGGAAGCCGTCCTCTGCGACCGGCTTGGCGTGCCGCGCGGCCACCTGGCGGATCCGGGCGAGCGGCGGGGCGTCCTGGCGGAGCCGGTCGACGAATCGATCGAGCACGTCGGGCATCCCCTGGACCTCGATCTCGACCCCGCTCCCGGCGTTGCGCACACTGCCCGCCAGCCCGAGCCCGGTGGCGAGCCGATAGACGAACGGGCGGAACCCCACGCCCTGCACCGTCCCGATAACGCGAACTTTCATCCGTCTGGGTTCGGTTTTCGGTGATCGCGGGGGCATGGGGCGGCTCAGGACGGGTTCTCCACGAAGAACAGCAAAGCGGCGTGGTGGACGATATCTTGCGGCCGAAGTGTCTCGATCGTCCGCCACTCCCGGCCGTGGTCGAGCCCGCGGATCGTGGCCCGCAGGGTCCGGCGCGTCTCGTGCCATTGCACGTCCCGGTCGAGTTCGAGCCGTTTCAGCAGGGCGGCCGCATCGTCCCGGGTCGTGTTCTGCTCGAAGGTGACCGACACCTGGCCCGGCATGTAGCGGACCTCCGTCACCACGACGTCGTCTTCTTCGAGCGCCCGCTCCGCCCGCTCCTTCAGGCCGGCCGGCGCCCGGCCGCGATAGACCATCTGGCGGACCGCGCCGGCCCACCGCATCACGGTCCAGTCGCCGGCATCGAGCCCGTTATCGGCCAGGACCGCCTTCGCCTGCTCGGCCGTCAGGTTCCGGCGAAAGCTGAGCAGCACCGTGCTGAATTCTGCACCGTGGGCGAGGCCCGTGGAGAGGACGACGAACGCGAATAACGTTGCGGTCATTGTTTTCATCGCGGTTCTCCGTCTGTCCGGGGCGGCTTTCTTATAAACACACCTCATGCTCCGTCATGAGATACGCAATCGGCGGCGTCAACTTGCCGGACGGCCCGGAGCTTCGTGCTCGGCGACGAGGCCGGCCCGAGCCGAGCGGAGGTAGCCGGTCCAGTCATCCATCCCATCGCCCGTGACCGACGAGAGCGGGAAGACCCGGATTCTGCTGTTGATCTTGCGGCAATCGCCCGCCGCTCGGTCCAGGTCGTAGGTCAGGTGCGGCAGCAGGTCGATCTTCGTGAACACCGCGGCGTCGGCCAGGGCGAAGACGGCGGGATATTTGGCCGGCTTCTCATCGCCCTCGGGGGTGCTGAGCACGGCGATCTTCAGGTGTTCGCCCAGCTTCGGCCCGGTCGGGCAGATGAGGTTGCCGACGTTCTCGATGACCAGCAGGTCGAGCTCGTCGAGGTCGAGCTCGGTCAGTGCTCGCGAGACCATGGCGGCGTCCAGCCGGCAGGCCCCGTCGGTCTCGATCTGTGCGGCCGGCGCCCCCGCCCGGCGGATGCGGTCGCGGTCGAGTGTGGTTTGGACATCGCCCTCGATGACGCCGATGCGGAGCGGCGGGCTGCCGTCGGCCGGGTTGGCCAGGGCGGCGATGGTGTGTTCCAGCAGGGTGGTCTTGCCGCATCCGGGCGATCCGATGAGATTGAGAGCGAGCACGCCCGCCTCCTCGATCATCCGCCGGTTTGCCAGGGCGATCTCGTCGCCCTTGTCGATCACAATCTTCTCCAGCTCAATCCGCTTCGTCATTTCGCTCCACCACAATCAGTTGACGGACCAGCACCGTATCTCCGGCGACGTATTCGCGGTCGAAGCCGCTGCAGGCGGGGCAGGGTTCGACCAGGTTCTCGGCCTCGTACTCGTGCCCGCATGCACATCGCGCCCGGGCCGGCACGGGTTCGATGGTCCATTGCCCGAGCGAGACGCCCTCGGCCTCTGCCACCTCATCCAGTGCGAAATCCAGGGCCTCGGGGTTCACACACGACAGGGCGCCGACCTCGATTGTCAACCGCTCGACGGGCCGGCCCGCCGCGTGTTCGGCCACGGCCCGGCAAATATCCGCCGCCACGCTCAATTCATGCACGGTTACGCCTCCGGCCCCAATTATCGGGGATACGGATGCACGGCGCAAGGTGCGGATGTGCGTTCGCCGCCGGAACTGCCGGTGCGCCGATAGCGGGACATCCCCGAATCAGGCGGCGATTGTGCCCTGTCGATCCGAATTTATGAGAAAAACGGCTTGCTAGAAGCCACAATTTTGATAGGATATACCTTTACCGGCACAGTGATGAGATGAGGCCGATGAGGAATCTCTGGTGGCTGGTGGCTGTTGTGGCCGTATTTGCGGCTTCCTGTGATGGCCCGCAGGAGGCGGCGGCCTCGGCAGCGACCGAAAAAGCGGTCGAAGATCGGCTGGCGGAATGGGACGCTTATCAATACCGCCAGATACGGACGGTGCGCGCCCAGACGGCCAACTTCGAAGTCGACGTGCCGGTCCTCCCCCACGGGGCCGAGGTCCGGTTCCTGTTCCATCTCCAACCGGTCGAGGACGGCTTCCCTTACGAGGACTACTACGCGCTCTCGGCGACGCGATCGGGCATCGCCCTGTACAAGGTCGAGTGCGGGATCGAGATGCCGATGGCACGCTGGGAGCCCGAGGGCTGGGCTCCGTTCGCCGACGCGCAGAGGGTGACGGTCCTCCGCCGCCGTGGCAGCATCGACGTGGTCGTCGGCAACCGCCGGGCGTTGCATCTCTGGGACGAGACGTTTACCGGCGGGCTCGCCGCGATCGGGATGCGAGGGATGCCGGACGGCGTCGATGCCCAGCCGGTCGCCCGGGCACGGTACGTGGGCGAGATCCACGCTCGCGACGATTTTGTCCGCACCGAGGATGAGGTCGGCGCCTGGCGAACCGTGGCCGGGGAGTGGCATCCGAAGTTCCCAACGAACCCCGGCCTCAGCGCGAACTCGTTCGTTTTTGTCGGCAAGCCGGATGACGACGACGGGCCGGGCATCGCCGTGCTCGGCGAGTCCTGGTGGGACGACTACTCGGTCGAGGTCTCGATCAGCCCGGTCGGATGCTCCGCGCTGGGCCTGCTGTTCCGTTACGTCGATGACGACAACCATTATATGGTCCGCCACAAGGCGGGCGGGGAGTCGCCGCTGCTCCAGCTTGTGCGGGTGCGAGACAGCGTGGAAACGGTTCTCGCCGAGCAGAGTGTTCGGCTGGCCACGAACGAGTGGTATCGCATCGCGGTCGAGGCATCCGGGCGGCGGATTCTCGTGCGGCTCGACGGCCACGAGTTCTTCGACGTCGGCGACAGCGCGTTTTCGTTCGGGCGCATCGGGCTGTATGTGGCCGATCCGACCGGCGAGAACGACGAGATCGGGGCGGAGTTCGACGACTTGGTGGTGCGGGGCAGCCCGGACCGGCGCGACCTGTTCGAAAACCAATCGCTCGCCCGGCTGGTCCGAGGCGGGTCCTGGCAAATCGATCCCGCCGAGAACCACCTGGTGGCAACCGGCCCGCAGGCCCTCGAGCGAACGCCATACGGCAAGCTGATCGGGGGGAACGACGACTGGAAAGAATACAGCGTAGAAACCACCGTGCTCCCCGAGACCTCCGGCCGGGTGGGGGTCGTTGGGCGATATCAGGACGAGCTGTCCTACGATTTTTTCGAGCTGGACCCGCAGGCCGGCGAGGGCCGGCTGGTCCGGGTTCGCGACGGGCAGCCGATTGAGGCCGCCCGGGCCGAGGTCGACCTCCCCGACGGGCCGTACCGGTTGGCCCTGGCATCTCGCCACGGGGTCCTCGCCGGGTCGCTCGACGGCCGCACCGTGGTCTCCCACTTCGACGACAGCTTGCACGGCGGGCGGATCGGGCTGCTGGTCGGTCGGGACGCCCAGGCCCGGTTCGACGACCTCACCGTCCGATTCTCACGGCCCTCGAGTACGCAGGAGACCTTCGTCGATGCGTTCGCCCACGAGACCACGATGGCAAACTGGGCGGCGCCCGACAGCGACTGGAACCGGACTGCTACCTACATCCACGACGAACGCCGGGCCGTCTATTGGCACCGCGGCGACTTCCCCGGCGGGGTCGGCATCCGGATCGGAGCCGACTTTCCGACACAGGAGAACGGGACACTCCGCATCTACACCTGCGCGAGCGGCGAGTCGGGCAGCCGCGTTCGAACCAACCGGGGCCGGATGACCCTCGGTTACGAACTGGCGGTGACGTCATCGCCCGAGGACGAGGAGGCGGAGATCGCCCTGTATCGGAACGGCGACCGGGTCGAACCCGCCCGCCTGTCTGCACTGCGATCCGGCCATCACATCGCGCTCCGGCGAGAGGAAGACTACCTGCTGGTCGAGCTCGACGACCGGGCTGTGCTCACCTACCGGGACACGTCGCCGCTCACCGGGCACCTGGTGGGGTATTCGGTCGACGAAGTCGAGGTCGCCCCGGTGAACATCGAACTGTTCGCCGACAACCAGCTCGTCTATTCGTTCACCCGTGCGATGGTGGACTGGCGGACGGCCGGCGGTGTGTGGGAGGTAACGAACCGCTGGGAGTGCGATCCGCGCTGGTCGTTCGTCTGCGGGGACAACCGCGAGGGGGTCGCCGCCATGTGGAACAAACACCAGATCGACGGCGATGTCACCCTCGAGTACGCCGTCAGCATCCGCCACCGGCGCGGCGGCAGCGGCGGATACGAGGCGTTCGTCAGCGACATGAACTCAGTCATCTGCGGCGACGGCAAGTCTCTCAACTCCGGATACGGGTTCATCTACGGCGGCTGGGACAACAGCAAGTCCGCGATCACCCGGAACGGGGAAGTGGTCGCCGAAACGGACACCGCCATCCCCATCAGCGGGTTCCATCGCCGCTGGTTCTACGTCCGAGTGGTCAGGCGCGGCGCCCACCTCCGGTTCTATGTCGACGGCGACCTCCTCCTGGAGTACGAGGACCCCGACCCCCTGCCCGACACCGGCCAGGTCGCTCTTTGGACGTGGGAAAACGGCCTGATGGTCGGCCGCGTGCGGATCACCGCCGATACAATCGGCGAAAAAGAGATATTCACCCAAGACCTGCCCAGTGAAAGCGTTACGATCTATGAGCTTGCCGCCGTCGAGGAGAGACTCAAAGGGCTGCTGGATTCTATCGACGCGGCCGCCGCCAAAGGTGACCTCGCCGAAGCCATGCAGTTGGCACAAGCAGCACGGCAAGACGACCTCCTCAAGCGGGTCCCCGGTCTCCTGGAGAGGGTCATCGCTGTGTGCAAGCTTCTCCCGGAAGTCAACGCCAGGCCCGAGGCGTGGGACCCGGCAAAGCCGGACCGGGCCATTGCCGGGGCGCTGCTGGCGACCGCCGCCGGAAACGTGGAGGAGCTGGACGCGGCCCTGGACGTCGCCAGGGGGCATCTGCTTCACCAGCACTACGAGCAAAAACTGCAAGCGCTCAAACAGGGGCATCCAACTCAGGCACAGACAACTGCAGCCCAACCACGCAGGCCCGCGCCGGACCTGGAAGGCCTGATCCTCCACTACCAGTTCGACGAAAATAATGAAGAGCGGGTCATCGACGTGGGGCCCAAAAAGCACCACGCCAAAGCGGTCAACCTGGGCTGGGCTGCCGAGGGGAAGGTCGGGGGAGCCGCCGTCTTCGATGGCCGCACGTCCTATGTCGATATCGGCCCGGACCACGACCTGCCCCAGCGTGACAATTACAGCATCTCGGTGTGGTTCCTCAACGACGGCGAGGGCGACTGGGGCCGGGGCTACGGCCAGAAAATCTTCGACAAGACCATCTACTACCACGATTTCTATCTCGCCCTGCGCCGCAATGGGCGGTTGACTTTTCTCACGCACACATTGCAGGGGGGGCGCGGGACGCTGGTCGACGATAAGGAACGTGATTTCCGTGACGGGAAGTGGCATCACTGTGTCATCGTCAAGGAGGGGACGAGAGGGCGGATGTACGTAAACGGCGAACTCGTCGGCGAAGGGACCAACCTGCAGAACGTCGAGCACAACGGACCGTTGCTGCTCGGTTACTCGAAATCGCAAGATCACTTCCAGCGGAAATACTGGAGCGGGAAGCTCGACGAATTCATGGTGTTCGACCGGCCCCTGTCGGAGAACGAGGTGACGAAACTCTGGGAGTGGGGCAACGCGGAGTTGGAAGAGCTGCAATAGGAACACCACAAC
>PUPC01000359.1 GCA_003553185.1 Planctomycetota bacterium
ATCTGCGAGATCTGCGGTTAAATTCTTCTGTCTTCGTGCTTCTGCGGAGAAAAATTGATCAGCTGTCGCTGATGAAAACACATCAAGAAAAAGCAAAGAGAAAGAATTTTTAGCCGCTGATTGCACTGATCTACGCTGATAAGAGGGATAGTAATTTTTCCATCTGCGTCAATCTGAAAATCTGCTGGCCTGCCATGCCATAGGCGTGGATAAATACTCTTTTTTTCCCTTATCCGCACCTGATTGCCTGAGAAGTTTTGCCCATCTCTCTCTACAGAGGGAGGAAATAAATTTAAGTCTGATCAGGACTGCCAAACACTTCATCAAAAAAAACATCCTTATCCAAGTCTTTTTGCCATTTCCTGTGTCTTTGTACACCATCATCACGAATATCTCTTGGCATACAGAGAAAACGGATGTCATCTGAATATCCAAGCTCTTTAAAAAGAATTTTTGTTCCTTTTTCTATAAGATTTTTATCATCAATATTTCTCAGCATTACTGTCATTTCAAATCCTCCTTATCGCAAAAGGCAATGGGGTTGCCTGTCCAGACCTGCAATTTTATTTTTTTACATTTTTTTAGCAGGTTGTCATCGCAACTGATAAAATCTGCTTGCGCAGCTTCAGAAAATGCCAAATGTGCAGCGTCAGCAATTCCAAAACCCTTTCCAACCAGTTCTTCAGCCCGAACCCTTGCAGTCCTTTTGTCAACCTCGCATTCTAAAGCCATTCCTTTGAGTAACAATAGCAGGTCAACTCGTTCATGGTCAGTTGATATTGCTGATATCTCCAGATTATGTACCGGAGAGTAGAGCATCTGATAGCGCCCGGCTTCAACTGCTTTCAATATCATAAGCACAGCAAACGTCTCAAGATGAACCCGCATTAATGACTGGTCATCATATGGCCGGCATAGAGTGCATACATCCAGATAAATCTTCCTCAAAAACGCTCCCTGTTCGCAGTTTACCTCTTATTATGTCTTATATCTGCCTGCCCCATTAAATCTCCTTCATTTAATCGGGGCGTCAACCTGCTTGCCCTGTAAAACCGGGTTCCCCAGTTAACTGGAAGAAAGTTGACCGGGTAAACCTTTCAGGGTGCTTTACTGGGGCGTGATCTGCGATTAAAGATTCTTAAGAAAAGGAATTTTAGCCGCCCCGGTGAAATGGAAGAAATTTCACGGGGTGAACTGATAGCGATGATCAACGCTGATCAAGTCAAAGCATTTAAAAAAAACTGTTCTCTTATCTGGGTGAATCTGTGAGATCAGCGGATGAATATTCTTAAGAGAAAGAGCTTTTAGCCGCTGATAGCGCTGATCTGCACTGATCAAGAATATTTATGTCTTAATGTCTTTTATCAGCGTCCATCTGCGAGATCAGCGGATAAATTCTTCTGTCTTAATTCTTAAAGCATCAAGGCAAAGAAAAGATTTTTAGCCGCTGATAACGCTGATCTGCACTGATCAAGAATAGTTATGTCTTAATGTCTTTTATCAGCGTCCATCTGCGAGATCAGCGGATAAATTCTTCTGTCTTAATTCTTAAAGCATCAAAAGCAAAGAAAAGATTTTTAGCCGCTGATAACGCTGATCTCCGCAGATTAATCAAAGTTCATCTTCCATCAGATTGTCGGACATCAACACCCGTTGCCATTGAAGTTTTTCCTGGCTTCCGAAGTTAATCACATAGCCCAGTGCCAGGCCGGTTGCTTTGAGATAGTTCATAACCTGGGCCAGGTGTGCTTCGTGGATATCTTTTACAGCCTTAAGCTCCAGAAGAATCCGTTCATAGCATATCAGATCCGCGATGTATTCATGGGGCAACAAATGACCCCGGTAATATACAGGCAAAGGCTTTTGGAATTCAAAAGGAATCCCTTGGGACTCAAGCTCGATTTTCATGGCATCCTGATAGATGACTTCCAGAAAACCTGGGCCAAGTTCATTGTAGACTTCCATGGCAGCGCCGATTATGGTGTATGATTCCTTTTTATACAAATAGTCAGCCATGATATATTTTGCCGCTGATGGCATTTTTAAAAAAGTAAAGAGTTAAGAGATAAAGACTTTTAGCCGCTGATAGCGCTGATCTCCGCAGATTAAGAGGTTTTTATTTCTTATCTGCGGTTAGAACTTTTCTGGCTTCATTCTTAAAGCATAAAAACAAAGAGAAAGAGCTTTTAGCCGCTGATAACGCTGATCTACGCTGATCAAGAATATTTATGTCTTAATGTCTTTTATCAGCGTCCATCAGCGAGATCTGCGGATAAATTCTTCTGTCTTAATTCTTAGAGCATCAAAAGCAAAGAAAAGAGCTTTAGCCGCCCCAGTGAAATGGAAGAAATTTCACGGGGTGAACTGATAGCGTCCCGGTGAAATCCTGCTGCGCAGGGCAGTCCTGCATTTCACAGGATAAACTGATCTCCCTGATGAAAAATTAGCCCTGTCAAACATCCTTGTCAATCTGCTTCAGCCATCCAGGCGGGGACAACCCACAAATTCAGGTCCGTTGCAAGACTATATTTAAATGACCGGGTCGAGGGGGAGTGTTAAAAAACCCTCCCGCTCGGACTATCGAAAACCATAACCAGGAAAACCAGGTTATTCATCCTCATCCAGCAGGAGCATGAGCACTCCGGGCTGGACAAGGCCTGCATCTTCATAAGCACCTATGGCCCTAAATCCGGTCATGGCCCTTCTGAATCCACGCTGGTCAGTATCTGGCGCGCCGTTCCAGTTGCCGTCGCCCGCGGCTTTTGGAATAGCATAGGCCGGACTGTTTCTGGGTATGGCATGGGTCAGGGTCGCTCCTCCATTATCGGCCAATGTCCGGATTTGGGGATCATCTGTTATGAAAAGCCATCCCCCCTCCTGGACTATGCTGAAGGAGACATGCAGCAGTGAATTACCAATGTTTTTAATTTCCCTTCCTTCCCCGCCATTTGCCCAGAAAATGCTGTTCCTGATAATCGGGCTGCTTTCATCATTTAACATGCCCCATCCAAGATCTTCATATGCCTTATTCCCAGCAATGGTCACATTAAGCAGAATGGGACTGCTTTCCCTGTTGTATATGCCGCCCCCATAATCTGCCAGGTTGCTGCTGACAGTCACATTGGTCATGTTTGGTTCGCTGAGGTAATTATACATACCTCCACCATTGTTTGATGCAAGGTTATTACAGATAACCATATTTGTCATGGTTGGACTGGAGACCGTATTGTTTATGCCACCTCCAGAATTTGAGGCAAAATTACTGACGATAGTGACATCAGTTAAAATTGGATTGCTCGCAGTATTCCATATACCACCACCCCAGATTGCCTGGTTATTGCTTATTGTCACGTTGGACAATACAGGATTGCTTGACTCCCTGTTGAATATGCCTCCTCCTTGAACTGCCTGATTACCACTGAACGTCACACTGCTCAGTTCTGGATTGCTGAAAGAATTGTTGCTTAACCCACCCCCAAATCCTGCTTCGTTATTGGTAAATTTTAAATTGACCAGCTTTGGACTGCTTTTTTCGTTATACATGCCTCCGCCAGCATTATGGGGAAATTCATCACCATCTGCCTTGCCCCCGCTAATGGTAAAGCCGTCCAGTACGGCTGTCTTGTCAAGATCAGTCCCTTCTGGATGATAAAAGATATGATAGACCCTGTATGGAGGAATAAGAAACGTTCCAGGATGATATCCTGAAAGGATGGTTTCATTATTTTCAAAATCACGGTTATCCAGATTGAAGTTAGCAGGGTCTTCAGTTCCTGCAAAGCCGCCGTAAATGGCCACCCCGTTCTTCAGGGTAAAGTGCTTTTCCCAACGACTTGCTCCTCCATTTGGCCACGCTGAAGCCCGGTAAATTCCCGCAGCCACCCAGATTTCATCTCCAGGACCAGCCTGATCAATGGCATCGCTAAGCTTTGTGTAGGCATCCTGCCAACTTGAACCTGTTCACGGAGTTGCATCATGCTTAACAAAAATTATATCCGCGACAGCGTTCTGGATTGTAAATATTATCAAGAAAAGGGTTAAAAGGATGGAAAATATAATTCTGGATCGAATTGAATTCTTTATAGACATGAAATGACCTCCGCATAATCAATTGGTTACAGTGCGGACAGCACGCACGTAATATTTTGAAACTGACTTATCGCTAGCGTTTACCAGACCATGTTCGAAATGGACGTGCCAGGCCGCATTTGCAGAATTGGAAAAGGTGGTTGATGACCAATAGTCATTGGGCTCTGTATCCTCTGCAAATAAAGTATAGACCGCAGGATTATGTTCTGTGCCATCCACTATAGTTTGCAGTTCATTAATATTAGGAAGCCTCCAGTCATGGTATTCAGCAAACTCAAGTTCTTCGGCTTCAGCCAAAGCTTGTTCCCATGTCAAGATTTCCGGATTTTCTATACACTCAGTTCCAGACCAAGTCTGGCCCATACTGCATTTCTGCCACATTAGACCTGTAGCCTGATCAGTCACAGTACCGTCAAGGTTATCGACAAAATTTGAATTTGGAAGGAAGTCTCCGTAAACAGCCAGAACATGCCGGCCCACCTGGTGGTGGCTTCTGGCCACTTGCCCTGCTGTACTGAGTATCATCCAAATAAAATTTGTATCACTGGCTGTAGTGGAATAAGTCCAATAGGTCTCCGAGGTTGTATTTGGGAACCAGTCAGTATCCATGACAGGATCATATTTGTCCCAGCTTATGAGGGAGCATAATTCACGCCTTGTGGGAAGACGCCAATCGGAAAATCCTCCGAACTCCAGGTCGGGATGGTTTAACGCCTGAATAAAAGAGTAGGTGTCGCATTCACTTCCAATACATGTCCCTCCATTTTGGGTTCCTTGATTATCTGCGTCCGGATCATACCAGGTGTAAGTGTTGTCCTTATTTCGAAGACCTTCATCTTCCGTTTTTACCTCCCACACCAGCCCGGTGACATCGTCCCGGGTCATGATCCAGGAACCTCCATCGTCAATATGGGAGGCATTGTCAGGCAGTTCGATCCCTCCTTGACCAAGTTTGGTGTATGACCTGGGCACCCTGGGCTGATACTGGGCGTCCTGGCCGTAAAAAGGCTCACCCGGTTTAGGGCAGGTTATCTCCTGTGTATTATCATAACATCTGGTCTGGCCTGTATCCAGGACAGGCAAAGTGACAGCAGGGTAGGGTGGTGGTTTGGCGGGATCATCCAGCAGCAGCATGAGCACGCCGGGCTGGGCTTTATTCTCAGCAGTCTGAACCAAAAACTCGTTCTTTACTACTGTGGGCCTGAATGAGTCCGCCAGGAGAAGGCCAGGCAGAGAGATCCAGGCAAAAAGACCGATGCAGAACAAGATGGGCTTTTTCATAAAAACCTCCGGCGTTATTCATCATCCAGCAGGAGCATGAGCACTCCGGGTTGGAACTTCGTTTTTGCTGCAGCCTCGTATCCAATTGCAAACCATCCCAGAGAGTTGACAGTGGTGGTTATGGTGTTTGACGCTGAATCTATTGAGCCGCTCTGCTGCCTCCACTTTGTTCCATCCCAGTAATGTAAACTCAATGGCTCAAGAGAAGGATCGTAACCTAAGGTTAATGTTACCGACCCTCTAAATTCTCCAGAAAAGGAGACATGCCATGCGTGCAGCACATCATCCGGATTTTTCAGAAAATTCGGCTCACCGAACTGGCCAGCTTGAACCCGTTGCTGGATCTCATTTCTGTCAGCCTGGATATACTCAACAAAGATGCTACCTTCCTGAGTCGGTTCATCGAAGGTATAATCAACGCCGCCCAGATTTTCTGCTCCGCCGTTGGCGCTGCCGGACGGAACATCTGATGTGACTACGTTACCGGTCAGTATGCTGAGATATACCGTCAAACTGACTTCTGCCTGCTGTGCGAGACTGCCAAGGTTCCAGGACATGGCGCTGCCTAACCACAGTTCATTCGGAGCAAAGTAGTCCTGATTATTAAGAGTTCCGGCTTCAATGGAAAGATGGACTCCGATGGAAGGCTTGCCCACCATGTGGTCGTCCAGTGATTCTATTCCGAAGTAGCTGTTTTCAAAGGAAGATGGCTGTCTGCTGGAAGCAAAGACAATGAAGTCTTCAAGATAAACTGTGTCTGGATCCTCCCAGTCCTCCCAGTTGTCCCAATCCCAGTTGTCCCAATCCCAGTCAGACCACCAGTCCCACCATTCATCTTTGCCGATCTGGGCAATGGTATAGTAATCACCAAAAGTGCCTGGGTAATTCCGGTTGTCATAAATGCCAACCTGGGACTGCAGGCCGTGCAGTAACTGGAAAAGTTCCAGATCAGTAATGTTCTGGCCTGAAATATTCCTGATTGTGTAGGTATGTTTCAACACATAGCGGTTTGAATTCATGTAGCGGCCTGGATGAGAGGAAGAAGCCGGAGTCAGGCCAACGGGGATACCGAAGACCGTGTCGATGATCTCATATTCCTGCGTGACCCTGATATGGTTATTGGCAATCACGGAATACGCTTTGGCCAGATTGCCGGAAGGTAACTCAGTAAAAGGTGTTGTAATAAGGAAATTAGAATTGGTTCTCCAGTCAGGAAATTCAAAGTTAGGCTCCAGCCAGATGGGCTTGATAGTGGTGCCTGAGAGTTTATATGAAACAGCCGCGCCCCATTCACCTGAGAGATATTCCCGTCCAATGCGGCCAGGAGTCTGGTCCAGCAAAAGATCGGCATACCCGTAGCTGCTGAGTAAGATCATCCAGTGGGGTGATTTCAGCGGATAATAATCTGAATAATCGAAATCATTCCAGAGTTCTTCATTGCTGAAGCTCATCAGGGTCAAAGAATGTTCGTCCGAATCAAGTCTCTTAAGATGATCATGCTCTCTTTTGTCACGGAAGAGCTGAATTACCTGGTCAACTTCAGATATGACAGCCTCTTCCTGTTCAGAGGCTGTTTCCTGGGCCTGAGCATGCTTTTCCGTTCCCATAAAAATAAGCATGGCCATCAGTAAAAAGAAAAGAGCAGGCCATTTCAAAAATTGTCTCAGCTGGAGGGTTGTTCTGCTGTACATGTTTTTATCTCCTGGTTTTTCGGGTCAATTCAAATGTCCACGTTTCTATTCATATTTCCCAAGCAAATATATTGGGGAACCCTGCGAAAGGAGGCCAGGTTAAAAGGTTTGCCTTCAAGTTCGAAAAGATCCGCAGTACCCACGGCATACTCAATTCTTTTGTCCTGCCGGTTTGCTACAGAAGCCAAGGGCCAGCCAACGGGTGAACCGGGACCGGTAGGGCTAACACGCCGCATTGCCGGTTTATGTGCGAATATCCGGGTGAAGACAGAAGCGGCAAACCGCAGCAAGCGAGCTTCTGGACAGAAACCGTTTAGAACTTTAACCCTAAGGCGGGCTATGCCCGCAATCCAAGTTAAAGATTTGAACCTCTAAGGCACAAAGGACACAAAGGAAGAAATTTATCTTTGCGGGGTGAATCACGCCAAAGGCGTTACAGGCCGCAAAGAGAAAATTTGCCATCCTTTCGGGATATAAAATAGCCGTCAGCCTGGAAGCCTTTTCTTCTGCCGTCTGACCCAGCAGAAGAAAAACCATTCTTCTTCGTTCGTAACTGCGTGTCCTTGGCGCCAGGCCTGCCACACGCTTCTAGTAGTTCAAAACTTTATTGTTTTATATGACAGGGTTTCATGAATAAGTCCGTGCTTAATAATTATAAGCGAGGAAGGGATAGATTTGGGATAGATCTGGGAAAATTTTTGGATTCAAGATAAGTTACACAACTCTTCCAGTTCAAGCGCACCCGGCTTTTGAAACTTGTTCCAAGAGTATGAACCACGCTAAGAAGCATGGCAGGGAAGGGTGGCAGGTAAGCATGGCAGGCCGCCCCCTCTCCTGCTGGAAGCGGGATCGCTCAATCCGCGCTTAAGCAGACGAAGCTCTTAATGCTATCAAAATAAACGCGCCGGTTATGGAAATGTGGAAGACTTGAAAGGGGATCTCTTTGAAAGACGATGTACATGTTGTATAAGCTTGTTTGGTCAAGGTTTTTCAGACAGTGTTTAACGTGTTCTTTTCAATAGTGTCCCAAGAATCTAAATAACGGGACATTTTACCCACTGATTTCACTAGTCCAGAACTAATGATCAGCTTTCAAGTCGATACCATGCCTGATTTTCTGGAAATTCTTGTGGGGGGCCATTTTCTTCGGCCATTATAGCAAATTGCTGGGACACTAGAGAGATAACCTGATTGAAACCTACATGCAGTCCAGAGAGAAGTTTAACCCTCCTGAAATCGTCAAGCTTTCTTTCGGCAGTCTTCTGCATAACTGGAAAGAACTACTGAAGCGCCGTAGTCCGAGGTTAACGCCCAGCTTGAGAGGTCCGAATGGAGTGCAGCGGAATGAGCATCCTTCTTCAAGCTAATGTTCGGCAATTTTTTATTCTATCCTTCCAATAATCAGGTTTCCTGTGAAGATTAGCGATTGCCACAATCAGGATTTCTTGTTCTCGTATTTGGTAAACAACTCCATATGGAAAACGCCGAGTTTGACATCGCCTTGCTCGTTTTGAACAGGGATGCCATGCTTCAGGAAATTCGCCAATCCTATCGAGAGCATTCAACACCTCCTTCAAAAAAGCATAGCCAAGACCAGGAATCTCGTAATTGTAATACTCGATGGCTTCGTCCAACTCGATTTGGGCAATCTCTAGAAAATAGATCTTCATTCTGACTTTACCTGAATTTCTGAAGAACCTCTTCTAACGGTATCGCCTTAATTTTTCCTTGATCATAGGCATCAATCCTATCCTCAGACTCGTTTGCCCATAATTCGTCAATTTCCTTATCAGGCTTATCAAGACTGGAAATCAGCTTATCGATGAGTTGTGCCTTTTCGAATGGTCTAAGAGTTAATGCCTCTTTCATAATATCTGTGGTAGTCATTTTTTCCTCCCAATGCTTTCCTGTAGTTGTAAATTATTTTCGTAAAATCATTATATTTAGTAATTATAAATTTTTTTTCTGAATATCCATAAATGAGCTTTTCTTCAAGTTTTTTTAACATGTTAATCTTTCATGAAAAAAACATATATGACTGTTTTTCCAGGGTGAGTTCAAAAAAAATCGACGGAGTGGTCCGGGCCAAGCTCAGACTTTATATTCCACTGGTTTTCACCCGCCAGTACTCACCTGGATTTCTGGTGGATATCAACACGTTATAAAAACGAGACTCAACTGCCATAGGCCTGGGGCTTCACGAACCTGTGGCACATATAAAAGACGCTCCAACTTTGCAATTATCCATCATGACGCATGGGAATTTTGCAGCCCACGTGCATGTCCAGAGAGAAGTTTAATCCTCCTGAAATCGTCAAGCTTTCTTTCGGTAAGCTCCATTTTTGTTTGATGGGACTATGCCATTCCCATAGCCGTAAACTAAAATAATGGCGGGGAGCAAAGGATTTCCTCGCTCCCCGATCA
>PUPC01000286.1 GCA_003553185.1 Planctomycetota bacterium
GACCGGGCGCTCGTCCGGGCGTTCCCCGTCGTGCATTCCCCGCGAACGGTCAACCTCGGCTACCAGCTCTTCGAGCGGCGGACCCGGCTGAAGCCGGAGCTGGTCGGGCTGAGCCAGGACCAGATCGAAGACCGGGCACGGGAGCAGGGCCGGGACAGCGTGGTCGATGAGTACGAGCAGATCGTGCTCGCCTATTGCGGCGACTCGGCGCCGGTGGACCCCGACCTGGTGCGCGGGGCCGAGGTGCTCATCCACGAGGCGACGTTCATCAAGGAGTCCGACCGCGAGAACGACACGCACAGCTCGGTCGCCGAGGCGCTCGATGTCGCCCGCCGGGCGGACGTGAACCGGCTGCTGCTCGCCCACATCTCGACCCGCTATCCCAAACACCAGATCGAGGGGATGATCCGGGACATCGCGACGGGCAGCGGGTTCGACCGGCCGCTCACTATGGTGATGGGCAGGCGGTTCACCGACATCCTGGGCCCGGGCGGCGAGCCGGCGCCCCCGCGCCGGAGAGGACAAAGACGGTGAGTAAGCTCTTCGAAGAACCCGGCCCCGACGACCAGGACCGGACGGAGCATCCCCGGCCGCTCGCCGTGCGGATGAGGCCGCGGACGCGGGACGAGTTCGTCGGGCAGGAGCATTTCTTCGCCCCGGGCAAGCTGCTGTGGCGGATGCTCGAGGCGGACCGCCTGATGTCGGTGCTCTTCTACGGCCCGCCCGGGACCGGGAAAACGACCCTCGCCCGGGTCATCGCCAACCACACCGAGGCCGCGTTCCACGCGATGAACGCCGCCGCCTGCGGCGTGGCCGACGTGCGGGAGGCCATCAACCGGGCGCGAGACCGCCGGCAGATGTCCGACCGACGAACGGTGCTGTTCATCGACGAGCTGCACCGGTTCAACCGGGCGCAGCAGGATGTGCTCTTGCCCGACGTGGAAGAGGGGACCATCCTGATGATCGGGGCGACCACCCACAACCCGTTCTTCACCATCGTGTCCCCGCTGGTCTCGCGGTCGCAGATATTCGAGTTCCGCCCGCTCACCGTGGACGAGATCAAGACGATTGTCCGGCGGGCACTGGCCGACAAGGAGCGAGGCCTGGGCAGCTACCGGGTCGACCTGCCCGAGCCGGTGCTCGACTTCATCGCCGAGGTCTCGGACGGAGACGCCCGGCGGGCGCTGAGCGCAGTCGAGGTCGGCGTGCTGACCACGGGGCCGGACGAGGCCGGGGTGGTGCGGTTCTCCCTCGAGGTGGCCGAGGACTCGATCCAGAAGAAAGCGATCGTGTACGACCGGGACGAGGACGCCCACTACGACGCGGCCAGCGCGTTCATCAAGAGCATGAGGGGCTCGGACCCCGACGCCGCCCTCTACTGGATGGCCCGGATGCTCGAGGCGGGCGAGGACCCGCGGTTCGTCGCCCGGCGGATGGTCATCTGCGCCGCCGAGGACGTGGGCAACGCCGCCCCGCTCGCCCTGGTGCTCGCCAACGCGGCCCTCCAGGCGGCCGAGTTCGTCGGCCTGCCCGAGGCGAAAATCCCGCTCGCCCAGGCAGTCACCTACATCGCCTGCGCCCCGAAGAGCAACGCCGCCTACCTGGGGATCAGCCGGGCGGAAAAGGACGTGCAGGAGGGCCGCACCCTGCAGGTGCCCGAGCACCTGCGCGACGCCCACTATCCGGGGGCCGAACGGCTGGGCCACGGGAAGGGCTACAAGTACGCCCACGAATACGAGGGGCACTTTGTCGATCAAGCATATCTGCCCGAGGACCGACGATACTACGAACCGACCGAACAGGGGCACGAAAAGGCGATCAAGACAAGGTTGGACGAATGGAGAAGACAGCGCAAAAAAACCAGAAACAGCGAGCCCGAGCCGAAGCAACAGGACGGATAGCCGAACTCCGGCCCGACGTTCGCGCCCGCAAGAGCCGGCTCGCCTGCGAGCACCTGCTGGCCGTGCCCGAGTTCCGGGCGGCCGAGACCGTACTGGGCTACGCCCCGCTGCCCGACGAGCTCGACCTGTGGCCCGCGCTCCGCGCCCTGCAGGAGACGGGCAAACGCATTGTCCTGCCCCGCTGTGTGCCCGACGTGCACGGTCTCGAGCTGCGGGAAGTCCGTGATTTCGACCGCGAGCTGGCCCCGGGCGCCTATGGGATTCTGGAGCCGACGGACGGCACCCCGGTCGACCTCGCCGAACTCGATGCGTTCGCTGCCCCCGGCCGTGCGTTCGACCTGGACGGCAACCGGGTGGGACGCGGCGGAGGATACACCGATCGCATCGTGAAGCGGGAGGGCTTCCGGGCGTTCTTCTGCGGCGTCGGATTCGACTGCCAGGTGTTCCCCAAGGTGCCCACCGAGCCGCACGATGTCGCGATCAACGCCCTGGTCACCGAGTCAGGCGTGATCCGGCCCCGCCGTCCGGCGCAGACGCCATAGCCACACCAGTACCGCGGCAGCCGCCAGGCCGCCGAACACGACCATCCGCCACAAGACCTCCCCGCCGGCGGCCACCGACCCGGCGGCCCAGATCGGCGAGATGAGGCCCGCCCACCGCATCGACAGGTCGCCCTCCTCCCGCAGCAGGTACGCCAAAAAGGGGGCGATGCCTGCCAGAAACAGTGCTGCTGGATAGTACCAGAGCTTGGCCCCGGGCAGCCGACATCCCGCCCCGGCCACCACGCCGAGCAGGAACACGAACGCCTGGCTCCACAGCACCTGCCCGGCGGTCACGTCGGCGGTCCGCATGGCGACCACCGCGATCGGCGCCGCCAGCACAAGCAGCCCGACCAGCCGGGCCAGCAGCCCGAGTACGGAGCGGCCCGGCGGTTCGCCTTCCGGCTCGCCGGCCCCCCGGAATATCGGCCATACCAGAAAGAGGAAGAAGGCCTGGGCCACGACCAGGGCGGGGTAACTGCGGCCGATTTCGACCGGCGAGCGCAGCCGTCCGACCGAGAGCAGGCCCAGCACCGCCACGCAAACGGCCCCGGCGCAGAACAACAGCCATACCGCCGCCTCGGCGATTATCCGGCGCCGCCCGTCGGTTTCGGGAGCTTTCTCCATCGGTCCCTCGGCTCCTGGTTCACTGCCGGGCCGGCCTGTCGAAAAGCGTCTGCTGTTCGGGGACCGGCTCGGCCCCGCTCCCCGGCAGGGGGATATCCCTGCGGATGTATGTGGGGATGTCGAGGTTCTCGCCGTCGTACACGGTCGGATCACCTACCTTGAAAAACGGAGATTCGACCTCGAGAGTTCGGCGCTCTTCCTCGGACTGCTGGCCGGAGGCATCGAGCATCCCGGCGATAACGGTGACCCGGATGGTGTCCGTCTCGGGGACCACGGACACGCCGCATCCGATCTCGGCCTTGGGGAAAATCTGCTGGACGACGGTCCCGGCCCGGCGCGCCTCGTCCAGGGGCATCTCGCCGTCGCCCACCACGTGGGCGAGCACCTTGCGGGCCGTCGCCAGCTCGCCCGGCGGGGCGAGGGCGTTGTTCATTGCCGACCGGACGGCATCGGCGACCAGCTTCCCCTCGCCCACCCCGACGGTCGCCCGGCAGTGGCCGGAGAGGACCGACGCGATGTCCGTGAAGTCCATGTTCATCGCATCTCCCGCCGTTGCTGCCTCGACCAGGCCGTTCAGGGAGGCGGACAACTGCCGGTTCCACCGCTCGAACGCCTCGGCCACGGTGCGCAGGGACGAGCTGCCCCGGTCGGCGGGGAACAGCAGAGTGGCGTCGGCCGCACGGGCGACCTTCTTGAGCAGCCGGGCGCCCTCGCTGGTCTGATGCGGCGTCCCGGCGAGCAGCGGCTCGGCGAGCACGGCGACCGCGAGCACCTGGGCCGCTCGGGCCATCTCGAGTATCTCCGGGCCGTACATCTCCTCCCGGCCGGTAAACGCCGACACAAGCAGCAGCATCTGGGCGCCGGTAAGCGCGGCCTCGACCTCCTCGCGCCACGCGCCGTCGTCGCGCAGCGGGATCAGGTCCGTCGTCTCGCTCACCAACCGGGTGGGCGAGGAGGTGAGGAAGACGCGGCGGACCATCGCGGGCAGCGGCCCGAGTGACTCGACGATCCCCGCGCCATCGCGGCCCACCCCGGCCAGAACGACCTCGCTACAGGCGGTCTCGACGATCTCTTCCGGTCGACTCTTGCGCATGCGGCGATCCCTTCCCTGTGTGCCGGTGAACGGGGCTTGCCCCCCGTTCCCGGTTCAGATACCTAAAAGAGCTGCTGAAGCCAGTTGAGTAATCGGTGTGCGACACTGCCGTTCGCCTCGGGCTCGATCTCGTTCTTTCGCGCCTCGCGGCCCACCTTGAGCATGCCGGCCGCCGTTGCCATCTCCGGCCCCATCGTCAGGTCGCCCAGCGTCGGCTTTCCGATGCGGACCGGGCAGCCGAGTATCTGCTCGGCCAGGTCGGCGATTCCGGGCAGCCGGGCGGTCCCGCCGGTAAGCACGGTGCGGATACTGGGCGATCGGACGCCGGCCCGGAGCATCTCGCGCCGGGCAATGTCGAGCATCTCGCGGAGGCGGGCGTCCACGATACAGTGCAGCCGCCGGGGGTCGACCGACACGGTCCCGCCCCTCGGGAACCGCTCGAAGACGATGCCCTGCTGGAGCGGTGCGGTTCCCGCCTGGGCGTGCTCGTCCTTGAGCCGTTGTGCTTCGGTCAGCCCGACGTTCATCCCGATGGCGATATCGCTGGTGATGTGGTCGCCGCCCACCGGGACGACCGACAGGAAGACAGGCGACTGGTCGCGGTACAGCATCATCCCGGTGGTTCCGGCCCCGATGTCGATGACGGCCGCCCCCAGTTTCTTCTCGTCGTCGTCGAGCACCGCCTCGCCGGCGGCGTAGGGCGCGAAGATGGTATCTTCGATGTCGTGCTTCTCCTGATCGACGCACGCGGCCATGTTCTGTGCGGTGGTGCGGGCGTCGGTGATGACGTGCAGGTGGGCCTCGAGGCGGGTGCCGTGCATGCCGACCGGCTGCCGGACGTGGCGGACGTCGTCGACTGTGTACGAGCATACGATGGAGCCGATGACCTGTGTCTCGTCGGGCATCGGCCCCCCGTGGGCGGCGGTGACAGCCCGTTTTACGTCGCGGGCGATGACCGTCTGGTTCTCACGTGCGATGACCACCCCGCCGCGGTTGTTGAAGAATCGGGCGTGCCGGCTGCCCTGTGCGAGGAACAGGGTCTGGACCTCGACGTCGGCCTGCTGCTCGGCGGCGCGGATCGCGCGGGCGGTCATCGACCGTGCGGCCGCGAGGTCGACCACCTCGCCCCGTCGGACCCCGCGCGAGGTCTCCGACGCCTGGCCGACCACCCGGATGTCGTCGCCGTTGAGTTCGGCGATGAGGCACCGGGTCCGGGCCGAGCCGATGTCGAGGGCCACCACAAATTCGCTATCCGTCGTGTCCATGCCACTCCCGTTTTCTGCTGACTACGATACGGCCGGGGAACCGCACGTTCAGCACTCGATTTTCTATCGGATAGCCCCGGATGATATGTCGTTCCAGCTTCGCGATCTTCTCCTCGGGCGGCAGCTCGCCCACCGACTGGGTCCCCGGCGCCCGGCCCCACTCGATATCGCAGTTCCGGTCACAGATGACGGTGAACTCGCTTCGAGCGGCCTCCCGCCCACCGTAGTTGCTCGCGTCGATCGCCCGGATCCTGAGGGTGCCGCGGATCACCTCGCTGGCCCGGAGATGCCGAAGAATATCGACCGAGTGGGCCACGGCTTCGGTGGACCACGCCCGGCCGGGCCGGGGCGGGCTCTTCCGGATGCCCCGTATCGCCGGTAGATTCATCGTCCGGGGCGGGGTGCCGCGATAGACGCCGGGCAGCCGCACACCGTCGTCGCCGACGACGTAGTACACCTCGGTCCCGCCGATGTCGTACACCACCACCGCCGCCGGGTACCGAACGCGGATGCCAGCCCGTATCCGGTTCGGGAACTCCGTCCGGACCCAGGCCACCTCCCGCACCCAGGGCGACCGCTCGTATTGCCGGGTGAGGTCGGCGGACAGCGTACTCTCGAGCACACTGCGGCCCTCGACTTGGGCGTACCGGCTGATCTCCTGGGTCAGTTTCAGCCGCCAGTGATCGGGCAGGTTCTCCGGCAGCACCAGCTCCGGCTGCTCGACCTGAAACTGGGGCAGGCGGCTCACGTGCCTCCGTGCGTACGTCAGCCCGACGACGGTGAGCAGGATCAATGCGGCCGGCGGGGCCACCCAACGGAAGAATGGGTCGGCCAGCCCGGCAGCCGTCTGGGCCGGCTTCCGACGTTTCGATTTTGCCTTGACGGCCTTACGTTTTTTCGCCATCAGCATTCCCCCTGTCCTGAGCGTTCGCGGGCTGTCGTCCGACGCAGTGCGTGCATGGCGATCACTTCGCACAATTGCGGGAACTCGATCCCCGCCGCACGAGCGGCATCGGGCACCAAACTGGTGGCGGTCATCCCCGGCACGGTGTTCACCTCGAGGACTTGGGGAACGTTGTCCGCCGACAGGATCAGGTCGACCCGGGATATATCGCGGCAGCCGAGCGCCCGATGGGCGTTGCGGGCCGCCACCCGGACTCTCTCCATCACGCCGACGGGCAGCTCGGGATCGATCACGTGCTGGGTCACGCCCTCGGCGTACTTGGCGTGCTTGTCGAAGATGGGCGTGGGGTAGATCACTTCGATGACGGGGAGTGCCCGGCTGCCCAGGATGCCCACGGTGAGTTCGCGGCCCGATATGTGCTGCTCGACAAGGACTCGGCGGTCGAGCTCGAAGCATCGTTCGAGCCCCGCCGCCGCATCGGGCATCGACCGGGCGAGGGTGACGCCCACGCTGGAGCCCTCGCGGGCGGGCTTGATGACCTGCGGGAAGCCCATGCTCGCCATCGCCGCCCGCCGCTCGTCGGCGGACATCGTCTCGTCGAGCACGAAGTAGGGCGGGGTGGGCACGCCGCACCGGGTGAACCGCTCCTTCGCCGCGGGCTTGTCCATCGCCAGGCGACTGGCGTCCACGCCCGAGCCGGTGTAGGGCAGGCCGCGCCGTTCGAGCAGCATCTGTACCTGGCCGTCCTCGCCGAACGCCCCGTGCAGGGCGATGAACACCACATCGCAGTCCACGCGGTCGAGCGGGTCGAGGCAGCCGTTGCGGATATCGATGAGCCGGACGTAGTGTCCGCAGGCATCCAGCCCGGCGGCGACCGCCTCGCCAGTGTCGAGGGATACGTCCCGCTCGGTCGAGTCCCCGCCGTAGAGGACGGCGATCCTCAGTTGTTTCTTCATTGCATTCCCGTCAGTTCAGTCGTCGGTGTCGCTAGTTCCAAAGCTCGATCTCCAGTTCCAGATCGACACCGAAGTGTTTTCGTACCCGGCGGCGGACCCGGCGGATGAGCCGGAGGACATCCCGCGCGGTCGCACCGCCCTGGTTGATAATAAAATTTGCATGCTGGTCCGACACGACGGCCGGCCCCACCCGCTCGCCCTTCAGGCCGGCCTTGTCGATGAGTTGGCCGGCGCTCCGCCCGGGCGGGTTCTTGAACACGCACCCGGCGCTGTGGGCGGCGAGCGGCTGGGAGAGCGTCTTCTCCTCGAGGACGGACCGACGTCGTTCAGCGATCTCGGACGCGTCGGCCTCGGCCAGCTCGAAGGTGGCGGCGATCGCGATCTCCGGCTTCAACAGCGAGTGGCGGTACCCCATCGCCAGGTCCTCGGGGGTGCGCGGTCTCACCGCGCCGGTCCGGTCGATCGTGGTGACCGACTCGATCGTTTCCGCCACGCACCCGGTCTGCCCGCCGGCGTTCATGGCGATGGCCCCGCCGACGCTCCCGGGGATGCCGGCGAGCGGTTCAAGCCCGCTCAGCCCCCATTGTTCGGCCTGCCACACGAGCCGCTGCAGCGGGGTGCCCGCCTCGCAGAGGACCCGACTTCCCCGCCGCTCGATCCGGTCCATCCGCGACAGGCGGAACACGGCGGCGTGCAGGCCGGCGTCGGCGACCAGCAGATTGCTGCCCGCCCCGATCACGCAGAACGGGAGCTCGAGGTCGGCACACCGTTCGACCAGCCGGGCCAGTTCGTCGATGCTGCCCGGCTCGATGAAATAGTCGGCGGGCCCGCCGATGTGAAACGAGGTGAGGGTGGAGAGCGGGACGCCCGAGCAGACCGCCGCTCCGAAGTCGCTGAATTCGCGGGCCATGTTCGTGCTCTCCTCTCTTCTTCACTCGCCCGCCGCGTCGGGCACGTTGCCTTCTTCGTGCTCTCGAAGCACGGCAAGCAGGGCGTCGCCGGTCTGCCATACGTCGCCGGCCCCGAGCGTGATCACGACATCGCCGGGCTTCAGGTCGGGGGCGAGCCGCCGGGGAAGGTCGGCGAGATCGTCGGCCTGCTCGCAGGGTACGCCGTTGTGCTCACGGACCGCATCGGCAATGAGGCCGGCGTCGACCCCCTCCACGGTCTGCTCCCAGGCCGAGTAGATGGGGGCGACGACGAGCCGGTCCAGCCGGTCGAACACCGGGCCGAACTCTTTGTGCATCTGCTGCGTACGGCTGTAGCGGTGTGGTTGGAATACGCCGACGAGCTGGCCGTCGGTGAGCAGCCGCGCCGCGTCCAGCGTCGCCCGGAGCTCGACGGGGTGGTGGGCATAGTCGTCGTAAACGGCGACCCCGTTCGCCCGGCCCCGCAGTTGCAGCCGCCGGTCCACACCCGCCACGTCGGCCAGCGCCTCGAGCACCGTGTCCATCGACAGCTCGAGCTCGGCGGCCAATGCCAGAGCGGCCAGCGCGTTCTGGACGTTGTATCGCCCGGGCAGCGACAGGATGACGTCCTTGATCGTTTGGCCGGGCAGATGGGCGTCGAAGATCGCCCGGTTGGGGCGGAGCCGGACGTTCTCGCCCCGGACCTCGCCGCCGGTCAGCCCGTATCGGACCACCCGCCTGTCGAGATGGTCGAGCAGGGCGGCCGTGCGGGGACAATCGACGCAGGCGATGACGGGTCCGCCCTCGCCGGCTGCCGCGAACTTCGCGAACGCGGCCTCGATCCGGGATATGTCGCCCCAGTACTCGAGATGATCGGCGTCGATGTTAGTGATGATCGGATAGGTGGGCGCGAGGTGGAGGAACGAGCCGTCGCTCTCGTCGCTCTCGGTCACGAACAGCCGGCCCCCGCCCGCCCGGGAGGTCCCGCCGATCTCGGCCACCGTCCCGCCCACGGCGACGGTCGGATCGACGCCGCATCGGATCAGCATGTGCCCGATGATCCAGGTCGTCGTCGTCTTGCCGTGCGCACCGGCGACGGC
>PUPC01000082.1 GCA_003553185.1 Planctomycetota bacterium
CACGACAAGAACCTTCTCGCCGTGACCGACGGCTGGTACTACATCATGATCGACACCGATCGGATGGAGGTCCTCTGGAAGCGTCTGATCGACAGCAACGACGAGACACGCGAGCCGCCGATGCGGTTCGCCCTGAGCGGCGACCATCTCGCGGTCCTCAAGCAGGACTACGATGTGGACGCCCTGCACATGTTGTCGACCCGGACCGGGGAGCTCCTGTGGCGGACCGATCCCGAGGACGGCGATTCGCCCCGTCCGATGCATTCGCTCCACTTCCACGACGATGTCATCTACGGCATCGGGCCTCATCCCGGGCAGGGCTTTTACGTGATCTGCCGCGAGGTAGAATCGGGCCGCGAGGTGTTCCGACGGGAGGTGACCGGCTACGATTCGCGGCCGACGGTATCCCTGCTTCCCCGTGTTTTCGGCGAGCACCTGGTGGTGACAGTCGAGGACCGGCAGGAGATGGAGCTTGGTGTGTTCGACGCCGAGACCGGCGACCGGCTGCACGCGCTCGAGCAGAGCGGGGTCGGCCCGTTCGGCCAGCACGGTCGCGTCTCGGCCGCCGTGCAACACGGTCGGCTCATCCTGTTGAGCGAATACTTGTTAAATTACTAGTCGGAGAATGATTGATATGTTGCTACGTCGCTTCGGAATTATGCTGTTGCCTGTTCTGTCAGGCCTATTGGTTGCCGGCTGCCTGCAGGTCGAGGTAACTATCGACATGAATCATGACGGTTCGGCGACGATCACCGAGCGGGTGCATCTCTCGCGTGAACTGCTCGAGCTGGACCGGCGTTTGGACCGCGATCCGAAGGCCGAGGATCTTGTCGGGCGTGCTCAGATCGACCGCCGTGCCGAGCAGATGGGAGAGGGTATTGAGGTTCGGAGTCACGAGGTCGAGCGGGGCGAGGACGGCAGTATCGAAGCCCGGACCGTGTACCGTATCCCCGACGTCGAGGACCTGCGACTGGTGAACCCGTATCTGGCCCATGGCCGGGTAGGTCGGGTGATGCGCATCCGGTTCCGCCCGATGTATGAAAGAGGAAGTGGATGGCATCGAGTCGGCCATCTGTCGATGAGCTTGGTCACGGCTGAAGAGGCCCCGCCCCTCCCTGAGGACCTCGAGGAGGCCGCACCGGCGGCGTCCACTCCGGCCGAAATCCAGACGCTTCGCGATCTGAGGCCGGTGTTCGCCGACCTGCTCAGCGAATCGGAGGTGACCATCCGGGTCACGTATCCCGACGACAGCGAGCACGATGGCGTCGGGCGCATTGTGTTGTTTTCGTTCAAGGGGGACGATCTGGACGCACACGGTCGGCATTTTCTTGAGAACGAAGAGGTGATGCTGCGGATTCTGCAACTGGACTTCGAGGCCGGCATCATCCGCGACCATATTCACGGGGGCAGGCGGAGGCCGACGGGCCCTACGTTTCGCGGCAGATGGTACGCTTCCGGCCGGTTTGTCATCCCCCCGACGGAGCACCTGTTCGAGAAGTACTTCAAGGGTCGTCCCAAATCGCAGGGAGGCGATCAGCCGGATTGACGCCGAATAGCTGTTGCCGTGGTTTATGAGGCGCCCGAATGTATGAAATGGGCGAGGTGTACTTCTGTTCTTTTGGTGGAGTAGTCTGATGATTGGAATGCGTCTTCTACGAGGTGCCTTCCCCGCTATTCTGGCCTTGCTGGCTGTCGGATGTCTACAGGTCGATGTGCACGTCGAGATGCACGACGACGGTTCGGCCACCATCACCGAGCGGGTGCGCCTTTCCCGACAGCTTCTCGAGTTGGACGAGCGGATCGACCGTGAGCCCAAGCTGGCCGAGTTCATTGAGCGGGCCAACATCGACCGGCGTGCCGGTACGATGGGCGACGGGCTCGAGGTCACCGGCCACGAGGTTGAGGAGTTCGAGGACGGGAGCGTAGAAAGCCGGACCACGTATGCCATTCCCGACATCACCAACCTGCGGCTGGTGAACCCGTTCCTCGGGCGGGGATGTGCCGGGCACAATATCCGAATCCATTTCAGCCCCATCTACGAGCGAATTCACTCTTACCACGTGATCGGCGAGATTATGATGAGCTGGAGAGTCCACGAGGGGCCGGAAGATGGGGGGGGCGACGAGGAGTTTTCGCGGTTGACCAAGCCCTCTGATCTCCAGACGCTGCGCAACATGCTGCCCGTTATCGCCGACCTGCTCACTGACGTCGAGGTGACGTTCCGTTTCACCTATCCCCACCCAGCGCGGCACGGCGGGACCGAGACCGCCCACCTGTTTTCGTTCAAGGGCGATGAACTCGACGCCCACGGCCGCCGGTTCCTCGAGAACGAGGAAGTGATGCTCCGCGTCCTCCAGTTGGATTTTGATGCCGGTCTGATCGCAGACAATATTCGTGCCGGCAGACGTCGCCCCACCGGGCCGGCCTTCAACCGACGCGGTTGGAACCAGCGCATCCCGCCCACAACGCACCTGTTCGATCAGTACTACAAGGGACGGCCGAAATCGCAGGGCGGAGACCAGCCGGACTGACGTCACTCGATTCGCCCGCGGCCAGAGCCACTACCGAAATATAATGGAGCATCGCTATGGGTACCCGAGCATCCCTGTGTCATCTGCTTCCGGCTCCTGGGGACTTGTCGAGGGGGATCGGGACTTGCGGACATCGAACGTCGGTCCGCGTCGTCATTTTCGTCGGGCTGTTGTGCGCCCTGCTGATGACGGCCGGGGAGGCCCGGGCCGAGGATGAACCGGCGTGGGATGCCTCGGCGTTCTACGAGCAGTGCGCTCCATCCACCGTGATGATTACCGCGGTGGAAACTTTCCCCAAAGGTGTGATCAATCGGACACGGGAGGCCATCCAGCCGTTTCCTCTTTATCGCATCCCCTTCGACCTGCTCGAACTGGTGTTCTATCCGCTGGAGGTGCCTGCTTTCGGGCTGCGCAAGTGGGGCGGCTCGGGGGTCATTATCGACGAGGAAGGGCATCTGCTGACCAACCACCACGTCATCGAAGGCGGGGACATATTCTGGGCGGAGCTGCACGATCGCCGCCTGCTGAGGGCGGAGCTCATCGGGTCGGACAGTGCCGAGGACTATGCACTGCTCAAGCTGGACCTGAACGGCGGCGAGGTTACACCGGCGAAACTGGGCGACTCCTCCGAGGTGGAAGTCGGCGACGCCGTGGTGGCCATCGGGAGCCCGCTCCGACTGCGACAGTCGCTGGCGATCGGGGTTGTCGCCGGGCTCGAACGCCGGATTCAAGCGGGGTCCGGCAGACCCCGAGGCGGCTTCCAGGACTATATCCAGACCGATCTCACCATCGGGTTTGGCTCCAGCGGGGGCGCTCTGTTCAACCAGGACGGCGAGGTGGTCGGCCTGACCACGATGATGGTGGCCGGAGGCAGGACGGGCGTGGTGACCTTCTCGGTCCCCGTTAACGTGGTGAAGGAACGGCTCCCCGAATTGAAAGAGCACGGGCAGGTGACCCGCGGCTATATCGGCGCCCACGTCAAGGATGTCACCCCGCGCCTCATCGAGGAACTCGACCTGAAAGTCACATCCGGCGCGTGTATCTATAATGTTCGGGGGGCGTTGTTTGCCTCCCCTCCTGCCCGGCGGGCGGGGCTGCAGCGGGGCGACGTGGTGATCGCCTACAACCTTCCCGACAGACCGCTGGTTGTCGATCGGGCCCGAACGCTCGCCCGAGCGGTCCTGAACACCCGGCCCGGCACCGAGGCGGAGGTCGTCTTCATGCGGGGGGATGAACGGCGAACCGTGACCCTCAAGGTCGAGGAGCGCTGACCCCGGCCGCCGCGGCCGGATCAGGGCAATGCGACGGGTGCCGCATCGTTGTCGGCCGATTCGAGCGCCGCGTTGAGCAGCCGGGTGTTCACCAGCCCGTCCTGGCCCGTCGCCAGGGGCTGCCTTCCGTCCCGCACACATTCCACGAAATGGTTGATGCTCTCGACCGCCAGCCCCAACTGCTTGCCGTGGATTTCCGGCGACACGAACATGTCGGGATAGGACGCGTCCGGATGCCCGTGCGGGGTTTGCTCCGAGTACTTCGCGATCGCACGCGAGTGGCTCGGGTCGACATAGACGGCGCCCTTCGAGCCGAGCACCTCGAGCTTGCAGTCGATGAGCGACGGCGCGCTCTGTGGCAGAATCCACGAGTTCTCGATCACCGCCACCGCCCCGTCGTCGAAGTCGAGCACGGTGAGAAACAGGTCCGGCGTGTCCACTCCCATCTCTTTCAGCACGCCTTCGCGACGCCGACAGGTCACACGGGCGACTCGCTTTTCGGTGAGCCAGCAGACGGTATCGAGCACGTGGCTGCCGAGGAACATCAGGGCGTTCGTCCGGTCCGCCCACGGGAGCATCTTGAGCGGGACGTAGACGGTATCGCTGAGCCGGTAGTAGATGTAACGGACGTCGCCCAGTTCGCCGTTCCGGATCGCCTGCCAGGCGGCATACACCGGCGGGTTCCACCGGTTGTGCCAGTCGATCATCAGGATGACGTCGTTCTCTTCGGCGGCGGCGATCATCCGCTCACATTCCTCGGCGGTCCGCGCCATCGGCTTTTCGCACAGGATGTGCTTGCCCGCCTGTGCGCATTGGATGACGATCTCGGTATGGGCGTCGTCCGGGGTAACCACCGAGACGGCATCGATGTCCTCTCCTCCCAGCAGATCGTCGAGGGAGGTATATCGTCCCTGTACGCCCCGGTCGTCCCCGACCTTGTTCAGCCGCTCCTCGTCCAGGTCGCAGATAGCGACGAGCTCGGCCGACGGGTGCTGAGCGTATGCCTTGGCGTGCATCCGGCCCCATCCCCCGACTCCGACAACCGCGAGTCGCACCTCTCTCATGGCCGCTGCCTCCCTTTGAGTCCGGTTTCCGAAGCCCGCGTAAAATGGTCCGACGGCAATAAAGGGCCTCAATCGAAAGATTCTACTTGATCGGGGGTGCCGATTCAAAGACAATAAGGGTGTGAGGATTTTCGGTATCAAGGTTTCGGTCCACCCCACATTCATCTGGCTGCTGCTCTTGCCGATGTTCTTCATCGGCGGGGCGGGGCTCGTGGGCTGGCTGCTCGTTGTCTTCTCGCTCGTGCTGATGCACGAGTTGAGCCACGCCCTCGTTGCGCGAGCCCACGGCATCCGGGTGGAGGGGATCACCCTGCTCCCGATCGGCGGGATGGCCAAGCTCGGAATGATGCCCGAGGACCCGTGGATCGAGACGAAGGTCGCAGCGGCCGGGCCGAGCTTGAACTTTGCACTCGCGGGCCTGCTCCTGCTGTTCGCACGGGCCACCGGGCTGCCGATGTTCGCCGCTGGCGACAGCGCGGAACCGACGGTCTATCATGCGACATTTCTGGGCATGCTGTTCCTGGCCAACCTGGGGCTGGGGATATTCAACCTGATCCCTGCGTTCCCGATGGACGGCGGGCGGCTGCTCCGGGCACAACTGGCCCGCAGGTGGGGGTACCTGTCGGCTACGCGGACCGCCGCCCGGATCGGGCGTTGGATCGCGGCGGCGATGGCTATCTATACACTGGTCAGCTTCGTCCGGCCGGAGCTGCCCACCACTCTCCTGCTCCCCGTGATCGCCCTGTTCATCTATTTTGCCGGCAAACGCGAAGAGATGATGGTCGCCGCCCGCCAGAGTTTCGCCCAGGGCGGGCTGTGGCGGCTGTTCGGCATCCCCCCGGCCGCCGAAAGCCCGCCGACGGACCTGGGCCGCCCGGACTACGCCGGCGAGTTCGGCGACCACCCCGACGTCATCGATATCAAGGGCCGGACTGTTAACGAACAGCCGAAGACATCGTCGGCGGCCGACGCATTCCGGCATCTGGCCGAGGAGATCGACGGTCGGCTCGGCCGGTAGCCCGCTTCCCCGCCCACTGTGCTCACTCCTTCGCAGCCCCGACCAACAGGACTTCCGTCGCCCGCCGGACGGTCCCGCTGGCAACGAGCGAGCGGACCGTGTATGATGGGCCGTCGATGGGCGATAAACCAGAAAACACGGGCACCGGAACGCTCTACGTCGTGGCCACCCCGATCGGCAATCTGGAGGACATGACCCACCGGGCGGTCCGGGTCCTGGCAGAGGTTGACGCACTTGCCTGCGAGGACACCCGCCGGACGCGGCGATTGCTCGACCACTACGGTGTAGCCCCGCCCGAAACCATCTTCCCTTATCACGAGCACAACGAAGAGCGAGCGGTGGATGGGATTCTGGCTCTGCTGGACCGGAACCGGAATGTGGCGATCTGCACCAACGCCGGCTACCCCGGGATCAGCGACCCGGGATACCGCATCGTTTCGGCCGCCCGTGACCGTGGGGTCGATGTGGCGGTCCTGCCCGGTGCGGGCGCCGTCGAGGCGGCCCTGCTCGCCTCCGGCCTGTCCACCGCCGGCTACATATTCAAGGGGTTCGCCCCCCGAAAATCTGGTCGGCGACGGCGGTTCCTCGAGGAGGAGGCCGATCGGGCACACACGCTGGTCTTCTTCGAGTCGCCCTATCGGCTGGGCAAACTGTTGGCCGCCGCCCACGAGGTGCTGGGCGACCGGCTCGCCGCCGTTTGCATCGAGCTCACCAAGAAGTTCGAGCGGGTGCATCGCGGTTATCTGGCCGACTTGGCCGCCGAGTTCGAGTGCCGAAAGGTCAAGGGGGAGGTGACCGTTGTCATCGCCGGCAACAATCCGAAATTCTGCCGGGATGATCCGGAGGTTCCTTGACAACGCCGGCCCGGCCCGGTACATATACCCCCGTTCGAGTTCATTTATTAAGGAGATGGCAGTGGCAGAAAAGCTCAAGTTCGGTGTGTGCGGGTACGGCGGTTCTTTCAATATGGGGCGGCGTCACGCCACCTGGCTGATGGAGGCGGGCCGGTCCGAGCTGGTCGCGGTGTGCGATCCCGACGCCGAGCGGCAGGAGGCGGCGACAGAGGATTTTCCGGGCATCGAGACCTACGACGACCTGGAAACGCTTCTTGAACGGTCGGACGCGGAACTCGTCTTCATCGTCACCCCGCACAACCTTCACGCTCCCCAGGCGATGGCCTGCCTCGAGGCGGGCCGGCACGTCGTGCTGGAAAAGCCGATGTGCATTACGACGAAAGAGGCGGACGACATGATGGACCTGGCCGACCAGAACGGCCTGATGGTGACTGTGTTTCATAACCGCCGATGGGACGGCGACTATCTGACCATCAAGAAGGTCATCGACAGCGGGCAGATCGGCGAGGTGTTCAGCGTACGGGGCCAGCAGGCGAAGTTTGGGATGCAGACCGACTGGTGGCGTGCCAGAAAGGCCATCACCGGCGGAACGATGTACGACTGGGGCGTTCATATCACCGACTGGGTGCTCGGGCTGGTCCCTTCCAAAATCGTGAACGTGACCGGGTTCTCGCAAAAGAGGGTGTGGCTCGATGCCGACGTCGAAGACGAGGTCTGGGCGATCATCCGGTTCGACAACGGGACCGTCGGCGAGGTGCTCCTGTCGCATATCAGGAACCTGCGCCAGCGACGCAAATGGGAGATCATGGGCACCGACGGGAACATCACCCACGACTGGCGGGACCGGCACATCGAGGTCACAACCCACCAGGATAACCGGCTGACCACCGAATACGTGCCGACCGAATCGACCGACTATGGCCCGTTCTACGAGGGCATCCTCTCCTGCGTGTTCGACGGTGGCGAGCCGCCGGTACCGCCCGAATCGGCGGCCCGGGCCATCGCCGTCATCGAAGCACAGATGCAATCCGCAGAAACCGGACAGGCGATCGAAATCCCCGGCGGCTGACAGAATGGCGCCACCAAAACCGGCGAGCGAGGAGCGGCCCGGCCCCACACCACCGGAGCACGAAACGCCCCGGCTGGTCGTCGGCATCGGCGAAATCCTGTGGGACTGCTTCGGAACGGAGCGCCACCTCGGCGGGGCACCCGCCAATTTCGCCTGCCACATACATGCTCTGGGCGACCGGGCTGCCCCGGTCAGTCGCGTCGGCGACGATGAACCGGGCCGAGAGCTGATCGCCGCCGTCGCCCGGCTCGGCATACCGACCGACTATCTCCAGCGAGATACCGCTCATCCGACGGGGCAGGTTGTAATCGAGTTCGACCCAAGCGGCGAGCCGGAGTTCAACATCGCCGAAAACGCCGCCTGGGATTTCATCGACATGACCGAGGAGCTCAAGCAACTCGCCGCCGATGCCGACGCGGTATGCTTCGGGACGCTCGCCCAGCGGGCCCCGACCTCCCGCCGGGCGATCCGGCAATTCCTGGCGGCCGCCCGCGCGGCTCTCGTGGTGTGCGACCTCAATCTGCGCGGCCCGCTGATCGACCTCAGGTCGGAGGATGAAGAAGCTCTGGATATCGTTCGCAAATCGCTGAAAGCGGCCGACATCCTGAAGCTCAATCAGGACGAGTTTGCAAAGCTGGCCCGGGCATTGCGCACCCCACGGGCCGACGACACGTTCGCCGACCGGCTGCTGGACGAATTCGAGCTCCGGCTGGTGTGCGTGACGCGCGGCTCGCGCGGCTGTCTGCTCCACGGATCGGGCAGCAGGGTGAGGGAGGCCGGGATCGAGGTCGAGGTCGCCGACCCCGTGGGGGCCGGAGATGCATTTACCGCAGCCCTGGTGCATCGACTGCTGCGTGAACGCCCCTTGGCGGAAGTCGCCCGTTTCGCCAACCGCGTCGGGGCATACGTCGCTTCACAGCCCGGCGCGACCCCGCCCATAGATAGGGGCCGGCTGCCTGGGTGACCGGGAAAAGTGTTCTCAGGAACGGCCCGGTGTGGTATCCTGATGGGGCGTGCCGTTGGGCTGTTCTCTCGCTGGAGACCTGTTGCGAAAGGAGGGACGATATGCGCATTGCAGTGCCGGTTCTGCTTGTGTTCGCTGTTGCCGCGTTCGGGTGCGGGCGTCGGGATGTCAACGACGAGGTCGAGCCCGAGGAGGAGGTCAGGGACCCGGATGTCGTCACCCTGGTCGGTGTCGTCCAGTTCTACCGGGCGGACCCGGCGATCGGCGGTGAGAGCGACCCGGGCGGGTACATCCTGACCGGTGACCACGCCTCGGAGGTCGAGGCGGCGCTCACCGCCGCAGGGACGATGCCCGAGCCGGGCGTGCGAGAACGAATTTACCTCCGCCGGGCCGGCGAACTCGATCACCGGACCCTTCGGATTTTCGTCGACAAGCGAATCGCGATCACCGGACGACTGGATGTCGTGCGGGCCGGCGGAGTGGAGACATCGGAACGATACTTCCCCGTGCTCGAC
>PUPC01000381.1 GCA_003553185.1 Planctomycetota bacterium
AATACGCCACTGTGCAGAGTACGACCGGCTGCCGCGAACACGGCACCGTCCTGTACGAGCACGCTGCCTGACACCGGCCAGCGGGAGGTCAGTTGGCCATGCGCCATGATACGCTCGGCACTCGGTGCCACGCGGCGACGCCACACCAGTTCGCCCGTTTCCGCGTCCAGACAGGTCACCCGGCCGTCGTGCGACCCGAACAAGATCAGCGGGCCATGTACGGTCGGCGGACTGTCCAGCCGCCCGTCGGCTCGGTATTCCCAGATTTGTTCGCCGCTGTCGGCCGCCAGGGCCACCACCCGGTGCTCCCGCGGATGCGCCAGGTACACGCGCCCGTTCGCGGCCACCGGGGCGGTGAGGGTGGACCGGGCCTTGAGCGTCCATTCCCGGTCGCTGCGCTCGGGCTCGCCTCGGGCGACCGCCGTCGTCCAAAGCGGCTCGAGCTCGTCGCCCAGCGCCTGCGGGGTCGTCGCGCTGCGCCGGGCGTTGGCACGGTAACTCGGCCAGCCCTCGGTCGGCGGATCGTCGGCTTCGTCGAACCGGCCGTATCGCGGCCCTTTATGCAGGGGAGCCGCTTCTGCTTCGTCGAGACTCGGCTCGGGAGCCGAGTCGAGCGCCATATAACCGCGGGCCCAATTCCAGTTGCAAGGGCAAGAGTGCGGCCCCGTGTAGAGCAGGCCGTTGGCGGGAACCATGCCGATTCCACAGGTGTTGCGGGCGATATGGAAATTATGCTCCTGTCCATCGTCGAGGTCGAAGACCCTGCTGTGCCGTCCAAAGATCGCATATTTCGGGGTTGCCGTAATGCGTCCGCACCCCCTGATACCGCTACCCGCAATCTTCTGTCCCTCCTCTCCGCTTTTCGGATCGATCTCTAACCATCCCCCATCTTTCGTTCGTTTCCAAATCGCTCCCTGGCGTTCGTTGTAGAAGTGCCCCACGCTCCTTTGATCCACATGCCCCTTGTCCGGGAGCGTCTCCACCTCGCGCGCCCACAAGGACGATCCGTCGTCGGTCGCCACCACGTGAATCGCGTTCTGGACCACCAGGCCGAGAAATCCATCGCCAACCGTGCCGATGCGCATGTGTTCTCGGTATATTCCGGGGGCTTCTTCCCGATCCCCTTCCAAACGGCGCCGCCAGTGTTCCCGGCCGTCCTGCACAGCAAGGGACCAGATTTCATGAGGGGTTTCAGCAATAAATCTGGCGTGGCGCCCTTCGCCCCGAATCAGGGCATAGATGTCGTCGCCATAGGCCGCCGCGCACAGAATTTCCGCTCCACCGCTCTCGGTGCGCCACAGAACATCGGCCGTCTCCGGGTCGTAAGCTGTAACGGCGTTGGCAGACACCGCCAGCAGCCGATCGTTGTGGAACAGAAGCTGGCGGGGGACATTCTCGGTCGGGTACACGGCCCGTTCCTCGCCGGTGGCGGCGTCGAGCCCCAGCAGCCGGTCGCCGGTGACGACATACAAGCGCTCGCGAGTCGCCACAATACGCCTGTTTACGCTTGCCTGGCCCAAACCAGGCCCGTCGTACGGTTTTATCCAGAGAAACAGCCCGTTGAAGGCGTCCCGAGCCACGATGAAATACGGCGGAGAATCCCTTCTTGACGGAGGAGACTCAAAATCGAGGTTCTCGGCAACATTCTGCGTAATGTAGAATAGACGGCCGCCCGCCGACAAAAAGCTGTAATCGGAGGATTTGCGTTCGCCCATAGTGACCTCCGGCCCGACGATCCAGCGGATGCCGGATGGGACGCCCAGCTCCGAGTCCTTGGAAACGGGGTTGTTGCCGGCATCCCCCCACGGGTGCGTCCATTCCCCCATGGTTTCCGGCCACGGGTTGCGGGTCAGACGCCATTGGCCGTCGCGCTTGAGAATCATCACCCCCAGCGGGGCCAATGCCCGCTCGATCTCGGCAATTTCGGGCGCTCGCTCGCCCAGCCGATCGAGGTCAGCCACAATCAGGTTGACCAGGTTGTCGGCATACGGCAGTTGTTTGAGATCGTTCTGCCACTCGACCGAGACCTGACCGTAAAAACCCGTTTCGCCCAACCGCCGGCGGGCGGCGGCCACCGCGTCGGCATCGTCCGCCAGGCCGTGCACCAGGAAGCGGCCATCCCCGCGCAGCTCCTTCTCGATGCGGCCGTCGGTCGTGCCCACATGCACGGCAAAGCCGCCGCGTATTTCCGAACGTTCGAGCAACTCAGCGACGTCAGCCGTGCCGACACCTGTTGCGAAGAGAACCAATAGGATAGCCAGACCGCTCCATACACCTACCCGCTTCAACCAATGTCGCATTCTTGCCTCCTTTTTCTCGTTCGTCTCATGAATAATATTGATGGGCAAATCCTTACTGGCCCTCGAACCCGATCAGCAGACCTTCTTCGGTGGACATGAACAGGCGGCCGTTGGCGGCGGCCAGACCGTCCTTTATGGGCGTGGCTTTCACTTCGGTTTGCATAATCGGCTCGCCGGTGGCGGCGTCGAGGGCGAGCAACACGCCGCCCTCGGTCGGCCAGGTGTCCGGCGGGCCGGCGGCGAACACTGTCTGTCCGGCCAGCGCCAGCGCGCGTAGCTGCACGGGAAACACGCGTTCCCACGCTTCGTCTTCGCCCGTTGGGCGGTACAGCAGCCAAAAGTGGCCCTGGCCGGGGCTGCGCGCCGAGGATCTGCCGTAGTATCCGCGAAACGGTTCTATCCCCAAGACACCGGCCTCGTTGAAAATTAACAGTGAGGCCGAAACGTCTCCCATATGCCAGCGCGTCCGGGCGGCCCAGGCGTCGTTCAGCAGCGTGGCGTCGGCGAACAGCGCAGGGGCTCCGTGAGATCCTCGCCCCCGGCCGGGCGTGTACTCCCCGGTCTCGGGATCGAGGCGATCATTCCACATGAACAGATTCGTCTCGCCCTTGACCAGCATGTCGATCCGGCTCGCATCGTCCAAGTCGGCATCCCAGAGCAGTTCGCCGGTGCGAGGATCGAGAGCGACCGCTCGACCGCCTCCGTCCAGCGGGCCGTGACGCCCGGCCACCGCGTAGGCCCGGCCGCTGTCAACCAGTACGCTCCCCAGGACAGGCCAGGCGGATGAGAGCCGACCATAGGCCATAATGCGTCCGGTGCCGGGGGCGACTCGATAGCGCCAGACGAGGCGACCATCTTCGACATCGAGCGCATAGACATAGCCGTCTTCGCTCCCGAACAGGCAGACACCCTGCGTAATCGTCGGAGGATGCTTAACCCGACCGTCGGCGGTGAAACTCCATAGCGGTTGGCCGCTCTCGGCGTCCAGGGCGTGCACCTCGTGCGCATCGGGAACGGACACGAACACGCGGCTGCCCGCGGAGACCGGTGCCGAGATGGGGCCACCAGCGGAGACAGCGGTGGTCCATGCAGGTCTCACGTCGGCGGGTACTTCCGCCGGGCTGGCCCCGCTGCGCCGGGCGTCGTAGCGGAACATGGGCCAGTCCGAGGCCCCGGCTTCTACCGGCGGTTCGTTCGCTCGGCCCCAGGCGGGTCCTCGTTCCAGCGCGGTTGCGGGGTCGGTATCTCGTTCGACGGGCGCGGGCGACATCGCGACGTTGGAGTACAGCGTTGGGTAGCAGAAGCAGTCGGTGGGAAATGTATACGCGAGTCCTTGGGCCGGGATCACACCGGGGAAGCCGCAGACTCCTCGTGCAATGTGGGGGGAGTGATTCTCGCCGGTCCGGACATTGAAAAAATCGGTGCGGCCGGTGATCAGGTATTGGTCGGTAGCCCGGCCCGGGGCGCATTTGTCCACGAATCCCGCTTGGAACGAGCGTTTCTCTTCGCCCGTCTGCGGGTCCAGGCCGAGCCAGTCCACGACTCTGGCGCCGGACACGGAGCCGCGGGTCGCCCACACCAGGCCGTCCGCCAGAAAAACATTTTTCCCACTTCTGCCCGTGCCGACTTTTTCGGTCCATTGGGGTTCGCCGGTCTCGATGCTGACGCCTTTGACGGCGTTGCCGGAGCTCAGGATCAACATGGTGTTGTGGATTCCGCAAAAGTTATGGGCCTCGTCGTATTCCCACTGGAGCTCGCCGTCTTCCAGGAGAAGACAACGAATGCGGCCATGACGTCCGGACCGCACGAAGACACGTTCCCGGCCGACGGCGAGTTGGTTGCGTCCCCGTGCATGCCCGGCCTCCACGGCCCAGACTTCCCTGCCGCTTTCCTTGTCAATCCGGCGCACCATTGATCCGTCCAGGACCACCAGGTCCTTCTCCAGTGCAACGAGATGATCTGCTTTGCCGTACGTCCGAACCGTTTCGCCGGTGGCGGGATCGAGCGCCTCGAGCGTCCGGTCCTCTTCAAGAACCGTGTACAGATACTTCGCCCCGGCGACCAACGTACCTGGCGGGTGCGGCGATCGAGTGGGCCGGGCTGGGGGATCGGCTGGCCGACGCCAGAGCACGACGCCGTTGAACGCATCGCGGGCAACAAGCTCGACCTCGCGCGGCACCCTGAAAAACGGTTCGGCCTTGTCCTGCATATAAATAAAGCGGCCGCCAACGGAGACCGCGCCGTAAGGACGTCCCTTGTGCGTGCGCGCCCGGCTTGGCCCGTCGATCCAACGCAAACTGCGGGACGGCCCGACATGGGTGTCCTGCGAGGTGGCGCTGCGAGTCGGGTCGTACCACGGATGGCGCCAGTCGTCCATCCCGGCCGGCATCGGCTTGATAATCTTGACCCAGCGTCCCTCCGGGGTCTGGACTTCGTCCGTCTCGGCGTCCGGCAGCGCGGCCCGAAAGGCGTCCAGGTTCGCCCCCCTCAACAAGACCACTCCGCGCGGGACCAGGACGCGCCACAGTTCATCCGGCGTCAGGCCGGCGTCGATCGCCTGGGGATAATCCTCCACGATCAGCAGGTTAACCATGTTGTCGGCATAGGGCAAGCGATCTGGAACGAGCTGCTCGACCGAGACACGGCCATACGCGCCGCGTCTGCGGATTCGATCCCGAGCGGCGGTCACATTTTCTTCGTTCGCGTCCAAGCCGTGCGCCAGAAAAGGCCCGTGTGCGCCGATCGCGGCGATCAGTTCGCCTTTGCCGCTGCCGACATGCACACACAGGCCGCCCGTGATCCCGGCAGCGTCGAGCAATGGCTGCGGATCGACAGAGAGGGTGGCAAACTCGGCGGGTTCCGACCAGACCTCTCCGACCGCGTTTTTCAGGCGGATGCGCGCCACGTACACGGCCTCGAACTCGAGATCATCAATCACTTCGCGTACGGCGCCGGCGGGGTCTTCGACGGGGATCGCCCGAGCCCAATTGTCGATGTCCTCAGTCCCGGCATCCTCGTCGGGGTTGATGAGGAGCACGGCGTCCGGCTCCGGGATGCCGAAGACAGAGGCATGCAGGACGGCCTGTTCCCGTCCGACATCCGTTACGTTGAGCGTCGGGGTGTCCGGCATGTCCCATGCGGTAAAAGTCTCGGCGGAGCCCCAGATGGTGCCCGCGTCCTGTTGCGCGAGGAAGCGGAAGGTGTAGGTCGCGCCGGGGGTCAGATTCTCGATTGGGAGCGAGAAATCGCGAGGCCCGTCCGCATCAGGTTCGACCGCCCCCAGTTCGCGCACATGCGGCCAGGCGCCGGGCTCGAGGTCGCGATCCGCCCCGGAGGCCCAGACCACCGAGACCGTGACGGCGGTCTCGCCCACCGCGGCCAACTCGCCATTGAGCGTGGCCTGGCGGGTGTGAATGTCGGACGGCGGTTGCGTGTGCACCACCGGCAGCCGTGGATCGTGGATCAGCGTTCCGCCCTGACCGGGGTTGCCCTCCAGGTCTGCCAGGCGGTAGGCATATCCGCCCAGGGACGGGTTCCGGCCTTCGGCCGTGTTGTAAACGACGGTGTGGTCGGCCGGCGCCCGCAGGATGCTCTGGTCGACGAGGAACGGGGCGTCGGGCCGCCCGATCCCGTCGCACTCGTCCAGGCGGTCGGTCTCGAAATTCGACAGTTCGCCCTGGAGAACCGTCTGTCCGGCACCGCTTTCCAACGAGATGTGTTGAACCAGCTTCATATCCAACTCGGCGAGTGTAATGGAACCATCGCAGGCCAACTCGACCTCGCCGCGAAAGCGCGGGGCGTCGTTCATACGCGAGGAGCCAAGATTGAGGGAGCCGGTCAGGGTGATGTCGCCAGTAATGCCGTCGCGGATGCGCAGGTCGGCTGCATACCGATTGTGCGTCGCATGGTCAGCGGGTCCTATGATGTCGCCGACGGTCACATTCTGATAATTGGAGATCGAGAACAGCGCCTTCGAATCGTCCGAATAGCCGCTTCGCCGGTCCCAGCCCAACAGCCGCCCGATGTTGGCATCGCCGGAACTGTCGCCGCCATCGAGCTGAATGTTCCCGGCACTGATCCTGAAAGACTGATGCCCTTCTGTCGAGGTCCGGATATCCCCGACACGGAACGCCCCGACGTGGTCCACGATGACGTCGCCGCCGCTCCACGCTCGGGTGTCGGCGCGAATGTCGCCCGGCTTGCCTTCGCTGTCCTCAATAAGCACAGGGCCCGAACTGTACACACTCACGGTTCCCGGCTTTGCGCGGAACAACGATGCCCGGGCGTCCAGATGTCCGACCCGGACCGGGCCGGCACGGGTCTCGGGCGTCCCGATCCGGATGTCGCCAGCCCTTCGCTCATCGCGGCCGGTTTGCTCGGCACGGGTTTCAATGCCGCCCATCGCGATGGTGCCGACGTTCTCGATGACGACATCTGCCGAGTCTTCATCTCTCCCGCGGAAGGTGCGAATCGCCACACCGTCGTCGCCCTCGATGGAGCCGCCGTTCAGGTCCAGGACCAGCGTCCCCGCCGCGTGATCGCTGTACAGGCGATATTCGCCGAGGTTCAGGCCGGGGTCCACGACGGGCGTTTCCCCGCCGTCCCCGTCTCGATCACCCCATCGAAAGGTCCAGTCGGGAGCTTCTCCGGAGGGGACAACCGTGTTGCCTTCTCCCTCCCCGACGATACGCGGCTCTTCGCCGTCGATTTGCTGGTGGCTCGAAATGTCGAAGGATTGGGCGCCACGCGTCAGCCCCAGGGTTACAACACAGCATGCCGCAAAGGTCAGCCACCGCTTCATGGTACGATCTCTTTTTCTTTGTGTTGAGCGCCGGGAGTCGCGAAGGGAGTGAACGTCAGCAGGGACTGTGATACGCGCCGCGCGAGAGAGACGGGCCCATCCACGTTCGATCCACATTTGCCACATAGAGGTCACGGCCCTGCTTCCGAGGGTGCTGCCATAACAAATACTCGCTCGCGCCACCTTATCTTACCACGTTTACATTCAGAATGGAACGCTATGGCCTGTGCTAAGACGGATTGACTTCCGCCTCCAGTGGGCGCGGCCCCCCGTCCGCCTCGGCAAGGTGGATGCCATGTACCTGCGCGTTTCCGTTGTGGCGGGCCAGCGAGCTTGAAATTATTCTGCATCTGTGGCAGAATCCGGCTGGAGCGGGGCGAAGATGGCTGCCTGTACACCAAATGGCGCGTCGGGCCGGAAGTCCGCCGGGTGCCGCTCTTTTTGAGGGTCGGATTATCCACACGTGTTTCTAACATGTTGCTAATCCCGAGCTGATTTGCCGGAGCTAACTTTCTTTCGTCGTCTGGATTCTGGTTTTCGCAATCCTCCCCGCGTGCCGAGAGCTTGAGATGGCAAGAGAATGTATTCTGGTTGTTGATGATGAAGAAGACGTCCTTGAACTGCTGCGATATAATTTGGTCAAGGATGGCTATAAGGTCGAGTGTGTGGGAACGGGTGAGGCGGCCTTGCAGACCGCTCGGACCAAGCTGCCCGATGCGATCATACTGGACCTGATGCTGCCGGGAATCGACGGGCTGGACGTATGCAAGGTTCTGAAGCATGACGGGAAGACGGCGCACATACCCGTTTTGATGTTGACGGCGAAGGGCGAGGAGGCGGACATTGTCGCCGGCCTCGAGCTGGGTGCGGACGATTATGTAACCAAGCCCTTCAGCCCGCGTATCCTGCTGGCTCGGCTTCGGGCCGTGCTCCGCCGAGACCGGCGCTCGCCTCCGGATGACACCGAAGTTCTGAACATACATGAACTGGTGATCCATCCCGGCCGGCACGAGGTGCGGGTGGGCGACGAGTCGGTCGAGTTGACTTACACCGAGTTCAGCATACTCCATTTTCTGGCCAGACAGCCCGGCTGGGTCTTCACGCGATATCAGATCATTGACGGCGTTCGGGGTGCGAACTACGCGGTGACGGACCGGTCGGTCGATGTCCAGATCGCCGGCCTGCGCAAGAAGCTCGGCGATGCCGGGGGCTATATCGAAACGGTCCGGGGCGTCGGGTACCGGTTCAAGGAGTAGCACATGGCTCGGCGTCGGCTGTTCTGGAAGCTCTTCCTGCCCAACCTGGCCATCGTCGCGGCCGCCCTCATCGTGACCGGGTTCTTCGTCTCGGCGACCGCGCGACATTTTCTCCGCGAACAGATTGCCGCAGACCTCCGTGTGCAAGCCCGGATGTTGGCACACCGATTGGCAGATCAACTGGGCCGGCCGGACGAGGTTCAGGCGATATGTGCCGAGCTCGGTCGTGAGGCCGCCCAGTCGGGAATACGCTTTACGGTAGTTCACATTAGTGGGCAGGTGTTGGGCGATTCGGCCGAGAACCCGGACGTCATGGATAATCACGCGAACCGGCCGGAGATTCGAGAGGCGCTGCGGCCTGATTCCGACGGGGTCGGGCGGAGTACCCGCCGGAGTGCAACTCTGCGCGAGGAGATGATGTACGTGGCTGTTCCGATCACCGGCTCGGGCGGCCCCTCGGGTACGGCTCGAGTTGCGATAGCGCTCACCGCTGTCCGCGAGACCACAGCGGCTATCCACCGGCGGATTGCGATTGGGGTCGGGCTCGTGGGATTGGCGGGCGCCCTGGCGGCGTTATGGATATCGCGAACGTTGACCCGCCCGCTGAGGACGATGGAGCGCGGGGCGGAACAGTTCGCCTCGGGAGACCTGTCGGGCCGACTGCCCGTGCCGGACACGTTGGAGTTGGCCGGCCTGGCCGAGGCACTGAACTCGATGGCCGCTGAACTGGACCGGCGGATCAATACAGTCGTGCAGCAGCGTGCCGAGCAGGAGGCGATACTGGCCAGTATGTCGGAGGGGGTATTGGCCGTGGATGGCGAGGAGCAGGTGATCAGTATGAACCGGACGGCGGCCCAGATGCTTA
>PUPC01000246.1 GCA_003553185.1 Planctomycetota bacterium
ACGCCTGCCGCCAATGGTGGGTTGACGGAGTATATGGGCGAGCGAGGAGCAGCCCAGGCGCAGGGCCAGCCCGACTATCGTATGAACTGTGACACTGTAACCCCGTGAATCTCTACGCCAATATCAACTGCACCGTGATAGTGTCGAGGGGGCGGTCAGTTATCATAGCGAAAGTGATTTATGTTGCGTTCCGGACGGCGATTGGCAAGCCCCGTCCGGCGACATAACCAAACACAGGACGTACATGCGGCCCGCGACGGCCTCTGTCGCGGGCTTCCTTCAGGTACGAACGGGACACCAAGGTCGATGTTGAGGGGAATCGTTTCTCCGGTTATTCGGACGATGGAATATCGCAATATGTGTTGCGAAAAAGCAACAATCGGGGAGCGAGCGTTGCTTTTCTGCAACATGCTGTTCTGGGGCTATGGCGTAGATGTATCAGCTTATTCAGCAGGTGCTTATGTCGCCATCGCTTTGAATGCGGGGCGGAAAAGAGTAAGCCCGTGTTGTTTTTTTTACACATCGCGAGGCGGCCCCGTTGATTGCGAAGCGAACCAGCGGAAAAAATATCGAACGTAAGCCATTGTTGTGTAATGGGAAAAGAACATGTCGCAAAAAAGTTGGCCTTCTTCCCAGAATATGGCACGGGTATTGCTAGTAAAGAGTTCAGTTCTTTGGCCGACCCGAATGGATTCTGATCGGCATAATTACGGATGTCGATGGGTGTGTGGTCCCCCGCAACGCGCTCTGCTTATTGGGGTGTCAGGGCCACAATGAGAAAGGGATGAGAGGAGGTGACGAACATAAGAATACAGCAGCGGGCACAGGGCCCGCAAGGATGCAAACTTCGAAAGTGATTCATTCAGTAGAAAGGAGGTGAAAGCAATGAGCACTGTAACCGCAAGAGACACCGTCAAGACAAACACCGGCCAGAAAGGAGGTGATATGCGCAAGATTATGATCATTGCGGTGGCGCTGGTCTTCGTGACCGCGACCGCCTTCGCGTCACATCAGTACAAACCGGGCATTGGAGAAACGGATGTGTATGCCCACGGATTGCCCACTTGGGCGCAGGATCCGGATAACATAGTAACGTCTATGTCCGAATCGATCCAGATGCTCTTCGGAAGCGAGCCAATCTCAGGCACAGTCAACAGTTGGGTGTATACCAACCCGGTTGCTGATGGTGGCGACGGTTTCAACACCTTCGTCTATGAGTTCGTGATCGATAGTGGTGGGCCTGTTGTAAGGGCCTCGATGGGTGGTGCGGCGTGGCAGGGCGTCACTATTACGGATCAAGGGACGGACGGAGACACCGCCACGAAATCGACTCCGGCCACGGATACACCAAACTGGGATGACGGCGACCCGTACTTTATCCAGCGGCTGGGCGGAGGAGGCATCGCCATGCAGTTCGAGGATGCCGATGTCGGGACGTTGCTCGGTCCGGGTAACCGCTCGAACCTCATCTGGTTCCACACGGAGTTCGAGGACTGGGACACGGCGTTTGTTGGCTTAATTAACGGTGGAGTTACAGCTGGCGCCCCCGTGCTGGCGCCCAAGCAGCTTGAAATGCCGCCTAACGGCGTCCCCATCCCGGAGCCCACCGGGCTGATGGCTATGGGCCTGCTCGCACTGGTCGGCCGCAAACGCCGCAAATAACCGACCAGAGCCACACGCGTACCCCAGGGGGCATCTCATTCGAGATGCCCCCTCTTTTTATACCCCGCTATATGCGTTTCCCGACTGAACGCCCGTCGAGCGCAAGAGAACTGTTCGAGGAACGGTGCTTCGGGGGCTTGTTCAGGGGCCGGCCGACGGGTCGGGCAGTTGTCCAGCGGCCGACGATCCGACCTCGGCGTGGGATTCGGCGCGGGCGTATTCCTGGACCTTGACGGCGACCACGGTCATGTCGTCGAACTGGGATTTGCCGGCGGCAAACGATTCGACGGCTTGGATGACCCGTTCGCAGATGTCCTCGGCGGAGAGCTCGCAGGTGTCCTGGACCACCTCTTCCAGCCGGGCCATCCCGAACTGCTCGCCCGAGTCGTCCGTCGCCTCGGTGATCCCGTCGGTGTACAACAGGATCACGTCGCCGACCGACACCCGGCACAGGTCCTGCCGGATATCGTCCTGCTCCCACACGCCCAGCGGGATGCCGCTGGCGGGCAGCGTGGCGAATTCGCCCCCGGTCCGCCGCACCACGGCCGGGTTGTGGCCCGCGTTGACGTACGAGAGCATCTCGCGCTCGGGGTCGATCACGGCGTAGAAACAGGTCACGAACATGTCGTAATGGACGTCGTTGAGCATGAAGTCGTTCGCCATCTGCATCACTTCGATGGTTGACGGCCGCTGGTGCGAGTAGGCGCGGATGAGGCATCTCGAGAACCCCATGAACATCGCGGCCGGGAGCCCCTTTCCCGCCACGTCGGCGACGACGATCCCCCAGCGCCCGTCGGGGAGAGGGATGAAGTCGTAGAAGTCGCCGCCCACTTCGCGGGCCGGGATGCTTCGTGCGGCCACGTCGAAGCAGCCCATGTCGGGGCACGACACGGGCAGGAACGAGGCCTGCATTTCCGCCGCCAGCGCCATCTCGCGGTCTTGTGCCTCCTGTTCGGCTGCGGCCGCGGCCAATCTCCGGATCGACTGCTTGAGCGAGTCGGCCATCCGGTTGAACGACCAGGCGAGCATGCCCAACTCGTCGCCCGACCGCACGCGGATTCGATGGTTGAACTCCCCCTCGCCGATGATCTGGGTCGCCCTGGCCAGGTCCCGGATCGGCTGGCTGATGCGGCGGGCGAGCATGCTCGACACCAACGCCCCGGCGAGCAGGGCGATGATGCTCAGCCCCCCGATCCGCCGCATGGCCGCTGCGGCCATCCGGTCGAAATAGCGGGTCGAGAAGGTGCAGACGAATACCCAGCCGTCGTGGTCTTTGTAGGGGAGGGGCACGGCCGCGACCAGCGAATTGTCCAGGAAGGCGGCCTCTGCAAGCCCCCTCTGCCGGGCGCGTTCCGCCACCCGGTCGATCCCGTCCCAATATTCGGCGACCGGATCGATCTGTGGCAGCCGGGAGTGCGAGCCGACCAACTGGCCGTTCTGCTCCGCCACAAAGATGGTCTGGAAGTTGGCGACGTCGCTGGGGCTGTGAGCGAGGGTGGCGATCATTCGCCGCCAGGCGTCCCGCTCGGCCAGTCGGACCCGGCTCTCCGCCAGGGCCCGCTCGCGGCGGGAGGGCCAGCCGTCCGCCGGTGGACGAGCGTCGGGCACCGGCTCCACGGCGATGATGCCGGCGTTCGCCAGCAGCGACGCGGTATCGATCGCATCCCGTTTCGCCCGGTCACGCAGGTCCCGAAGCGACATCCAGATGCCGACTCCCGCCACCAGCGCCAGCGTCAGCAGCAGCAGGCCGTTCAAATAAAGTGTCAGCCGTGTGCGCAGCTTCATTCCGCATTCCCTGTGTTTACGAGCCGGGCGTCGCTGTCAAGTATCGGCAGGGGGCGAAAGGGCTTTAGCTGAAGTGAATGGGCTTTCTGGACGAACCTCGGCTGCACGCAGGGTGCCGCGGGGCACCGTCGTCCGTCGGCGGAGGATTGAGGCCGGTCGGGGAGTGAGCGGCTATTTCTGCAGCGTCAGCGTGACGGGGCCGGTGAGGCCGAACCGTGTGAAGTGGTAGTCGTCGGTCCAGGTTTCGGCAGATGCGTTCGCCCGGTCGGTCCACGACTTGTGCCCGCTGAAGCTCTTTGGGCCGACGCTGTACAGTTCGCCGTCCCGGTGGTGGTGCGGCCCCAGCAGGTTCCGGCAGCTCCCGGTCAGCTCGATGGTGATGTCGTTCCGCCCGGTCGTCAGAAGCTCGCCGACCTCGAATTCATAAGGCCGCCAGGCCCGTGCCCCGGCGAGCTCGCCGTTCACGCGGACCTTGGTGACGATCGCGTCGGGCGGATCGAGCCGGATGACGGCGTTGCTGCTTGCCCGGAGGTCGTCTTCGGAAAGGATGGCCTGCTGAGTGAGCCGGACGCTGCCGGCGTAGAACGGCAGGCCCTGTGGGACGAGGTCCTTCGATTCGGCCTGCCCCCACGTGTCCGACAGCACGAACCCGCCGGGGGTTCGCACGGCCCGTCTCTTCCGTTGCTTCCATTTCGTCTGCGAGTGGACGTGGAACTCGCCGAGGATGTAAATGCTCTCGATCTCGGGCGCGTGCCGCAGCCGGTTCCGCTCCTCCGGCGAGGTATCTTCCGACTCGATCCGCTCGCGCCGCTCGTTCTCGCCGAGGATCAGGCGGCGCAGGGTCACTTCGTTCCGCTCCTGCGGCCGCACCAGCCGCGATACGTCGAGCCGCCGGAACGAGATGTCCCGCCACCAGCCGAGCTCCTTTTCCGGTGCGTCCTCCACCGCGAGCGGGATGACCGGCAGGCCGTTCATCGAGATGTCCCAGTCGCCGGGCTGCTCGAGCACGAGGTGCAAGAAGACAGGGACCCGCTCGTGGAAGTCGGCATCGAAGGTATAGCGGATTTCGCAGATCTCGGAGCTCGGAAGCCGCAGGAGGTTCTCGCGCACGGCGGGGACCGGCATCGGGGGCGACCAGGCGGGCTCGCCGTTGCCGACACAGTAGGCGCATCGGTCGATGGTCAGGACGTTCGGCTCGAGCATCTCGAGATGCCAGGCGTTGTTCATCTCGATCTCGGCGACCACCGTGCGCTTGCGAGTCGCGACTCGCGCCGGGCGGCGGTCGGTGTGGAGCACGAGCAGATGCGAGCCCATCGGCTCGAACGTCAGCCCGGTCTCGCGGCCCCGGCCCTTCTTGCGGGTTCTCACCGGCTCGATTTCGCCCGTCGCCGGGTCCCAGCGCTCCAGCCGTCCGCTCCCCGGAATCCGCACGGTCGCATCCGTCCGGTCCTCGCGGCTGGTATTGGCGAGGAAGAAGATCTGGCGGTCGCCGTCGTCGCGCTGCTGGACGTAGATGTCGGCGGCATCGTCGCCGCTCTCGTTCAGCACCTCAATTCGGGGATCGAGCCGCTTGCGGAGTTCCTGTGCAAAGGACTTCTGGCCGACCCGGACCGCGTCGGCGAGTGCCTCGGCGGGTTCGTCCGAGGGCTTGCCGTCCACCAGCTTCGGCGGTGTCCCGACCACGATCACCGTGCCGTCATGCTTCATAAACCGCTCCAGCAGGTGGAGCGTGGAGCTTCGGATGGTGGAGCAGGGCGGCAGTATGGCGAGCTTGTACTTCCCGGACTTGACCCGGAGGTCGCCCTTCGATACTCGTCCGAATTCGGCCAGGACCGACTCGTCGCCGAAGTCGAAATCCACGTGCATCCCCAGCAGCGTTTTCGTCAGCCGGACCAGCCGTCGATTGAGGCGGTCGGTCGCCTTGTCGTTCTCGGGGTCGAACTCGGCCCAGGCGCTCTCGATGGGATGGACGACCAGCACGTCGGCGACGTGCCTGCCCCGGGTGAGCATGTAGGTCAGCCGGGCGAAGTGGTCGTTCAGCAGCTTGTAATCGCCCCACCACGGCTGCTGGATGTGCAGCGACGGCGGGTAGTCCCGCTTGCGGGAACCGCGAAGCGAGTAGAGCGACAGGTGCGGGCAGACGAGGTCGATCCCCTGGGCGAACTGCCACTCGGCGATCCACTTGAGCTCCTCGAAGCTGACGTTCCAGCCGGAACAGCCGAACATCTCCGACAGCGTTCGCCGCCCGCCGAACTGATGAGCGATACTGCTCACCTGCTTGCACAGCAGCGGGGTGCCGATACGCCGTTTGAGATGATCGATGCCCGGCACCTGCATGTACCGGTAGTGTGGCATGGTCGCACCGATCTGGGCCATTTGCGAGCCGAGCGAGTCCTCGTGCATAAAATGCCCGGTCAGCTTCAGCCCGTGCGCCTCGCACCAGTCGAAGACCTGGCGGGTGAACGACCGGACGAACAGTTCGGTGGCGGCGTGGAAGAAGTCGTATCGGAGCCGGGGCGACTCGGGCGTATCGCAGACCAGCCGGAAGAGCTCGGGCAGCAGTTCGTAGCCCTTCAACTCGTTGAAGAAGCCGGGCAGCATCGTGGACCACGGCACGGGGGAGCCCCACTGCGGCTCGTCGGTGAAGATGCCGGGGACGGCGTCGAGCTGGTCGCCGAGGGTCGCTCGATAGGTCTCGTGTGTGTGCTCGATGAACGCGGCGACGGCGTCGGCGTTGAGCAGGTCGGTGTAGGGCTCGCCGCGTCGCCAGGAGACCGGTTCGGTGTAGAAATGGAGCAGTTCGTCGCCTTTGCCCGCTTTCCTGCCGACCGCTTTCGGTGGGACATGGCGGACGTTGTCGCCGTCCGGGCCGAGCAGGAACGTGGCGATGGTGTCGTCGGACGGTTTGAATGCGTCGGTGTCGAGCACTTCCCAGGCCAGCCGCCGGGCGGCGTACGCGTCGTTCATCCGGGGCACCGTCCCGCTGGCCGCCCCGCTGGGCCAGCAATCTTCGTCGTACAGCCAGGGCCGGATGCCCGCGTCCCCGCTCGCTTCGATTGTCGCTTGTATGCACTTCATCCACCGTTCGCCCATATACGGCGTGATGAGGCCCTTCCGGGCGTGCATAAAGTGGCCGCCCAGCCCCGCCTCGGCCATCTCGCCCACCTGTCGGGCGAGCTCATCGGGGTCCAACTCGTCGTTCCACGACCAGAACGGCGCGGGCCGATAATCGGCGCCGTCCGTGCCGACTTTCCTGAATCTGTCTTCGAGTGACATCTCGGCTGCTCCCGAAGTAGGCAAGACGGGACGTGAAGCGGACCGAATCCCTGTACGGCGTCACGTCAGTTGGGGCGATTCTAGGAACGATGGGCCGGAAAGTCAATTGTCACGGACCCGCGCGGCCCCGTATCGAGCGAGTCCGAGGGCCGGCAGCGGTGTAACATCAATTCTCGCAGTGCGTTGTATGACATACCTCCGGGCGTGTCATTTTGATACGTTGTCGCGTCAGCGGCGGGAAATGCACGTGTAGGGCGGCAGCTGGAAATCGCGGTACTCGTTCGGGTCGCCCGATTTGCCCGCCTCGGCCGCCTTGACGATGTTGTACATCTCGCGGGCGGTCACATAGTGCAGCCGGCAGCCGTCCGTCCCGTACCGCTCTTCGAGATGACCGAACATGCGGTCGGCCGCGTCGCCGAGGCACGCCTCGCGGTCGGCCACGTTCGCCCCGTGGCAATGCACCTTCACGAACACCCACTCGGGTCGGCCTTCGACGGCGATGCCCAGCCGGACCCATCCGTCGATACGGCGCGGTGTGCCGGGATACGTGCCGGTGACCGCCGCGTTGTCGATCCGGGGAACGACGCCGCCCCGGCGGCTCGACCAGTCGAGCAGCAGCGGGCCCTGGACGATCATCAGGTCGCCGGTCGGCTCGCGCCCGACCTCAACGTCCACGCCGGTGTCGTGCGAACGGGGCCGGGCCGGATCGTCGGTCGCGTAGTAGATCGAGTTGATCTTCCTCGTCTGCGAGCTGTCGGGCGCCGCCGGGCCGGTAAAATCGGCGAAACATCCGAGCTCGCGAAGGAGTATCAGTTCATCGTTCACCCCGCACCACCGCCCGTCGCGCCGGGCGTTGTCCAGGCACCAGTTCCCGTGCACGAAGGCGAACCGGTGCCCCTCGACCCCGTCGATGGTTGCCACCCCGTGCCGGGCGAATTGATCGAGCCACTCCCGCATCTTCGGCTCGAGCGTCCGGGAGGTGTCTCCGTCGTGGTGGAGGTGGACCTCGATCTCGCCCAGGTCCTGTCGGCAGAGCCCGACCAGCGTGTCGAGCATCGCGGGCTCGTAGGTTTCGAGCGGGAACGTCCAGGTGTGCCGGGGCGGTCGCCCGTCCGAGTCCCGGTGTTTCGCCGCCAGCTTCGGGTAGCGGTCAGCCCAGTCGGCCATCGCGCCGGCCTTTGCCGCCGCGTCCCGTCCCGGTTTCACCACCGGCTCGAAGTGGTCCACGAACGCAAAGATGACGTGGACGACATCGGCCCGGGCCCTCGCCGCCGCCCGTGCCTTCCGCCGTCGAAGGCCGGCGACATACGCCGGCAGCCAGAGGTGGGCGTTCCGCCGGGCAATCAGCACGGCGAGAGCCGCCGCGAATCCGAGAACGAGAACGACCAGTGCCAGCCGGACCATCATTGCTCCCTCAATCGTCGTCGCAGTTGGAGAAGCTCGGAGAGATACTGGCCCGCGACCCCGGCCGAGACCTTGCTCCGGCCCGCGTGCCGCGGGCGGAAGGTATAGCCGATCTCGATGTGCGACTCCGGCCGCGCCAGGCAGAATATCTCGAGCATGATCTTGTATCCGCGCGGATCGAGCCGGTCCCGCACCCGCTCGAACACCTCGCGGCGCAGCGCGAAAAAGCCGGACATCGGGTCGCCGAGCGGGACCTTGAGCACCCGCCGGGCCAGGGCGGCCGCCGCCTTGCTGCCCAGTCGCCGGGCGAACGGCATCTCGCCGTAGCCGCCGCCCTCGGCCTCGCGCGATCCGACCGCGAACTCGTGTGTGTCGAGCGCGTCGATCATCTCGGGCAGGATGGCCTCGTCGTGCTGGAGGTCGGCGTCCATCACCCCCAGCCGGTCGCCCTGTGCGGCGGCGAACCCGTCGACGACCGCCGGGGCCAGCCCGCGGTCCTCGGTCCGGCGGAGCACCCGAACGCGGGGGTTGTCCAGCCCGCGTGCGACTTCCCACGTGCGGTCCGGCGAATCATCGTCGGCGACCACGATCTCGAACTCATGGCCGTCGAGCGCCCGGCACACGGCCGCGACGCTCGGCCCCACGTTCTTCGCCTCGTTATAGGTCGGAATGACCAGTGAAAACATATCCGGCTCCAGTTATGCCCGAACCCAGTATGCCCGAATACCACCGGTCGGCGCAAGCGCAATTTGTGCCGGCCTCGGAAACGCGGGTTGCGCCGACCCGCTCCATTTGATACAAGGTTCTCCTGACGAACCGGAATGGCGGCTTCTACGCGACCCCTGGAGGAGGACGGGTATGGGCGAGACGGTCAGAGTCGGTTTTGTCGGTGCGGGGCAGATGGGTCAGTGTGCCCACCTCCGCAATTATGCGTCGCTGGGCGAGTGCGAGGTGGTGGCTCTGGCCGAGCTGCGGCCGGAACTCGCCCGCCGGGTCGCCGCCAGGTACGAGGTTCCCGCGGTGTACGCCGATCATCGGCAGATGCTCGAGTCCGCCGAGGTCGA
>PUPC01000340.1 GCA_003553185.1 Planctomycetota bacterium
CGTCACCGCCATCAATCCGACGAAAAGCCATTTCAGTCCATCAGCCATTGATCCCTCCTGTATGAATTTCGACCCGCTTGCTCTTACCTATCATAACGTAAATGGCGAGAAGCCGCTACATGATCGCAGCAGCGGATACCGGATAAAGCACGCCGTCCACTTTCCTCCGTCCATACGGCTGGGATAGCTCACCATTCGAGGTCCGAAGGGTTGTGGCCCTCTGAAGATGGCTGGGCGGGGGTTGTGAGCCGCGCGGAGGATCAAGAAGTCTATCGCAGAGGGCGCGGGCGTTACTTCCGGTCGGGCGAGTCCGAGGAGTCCGGCGGGTCGGGGCGCTCGGGCTGCTCCCGGGCCTGCTTCCGTGCGGCGACCTGGCGGGCGGCCTCGTTCAGGTTCGCGGGGCGGCGGCGGGCCGCCAGGCGATGGGCGTGGTCGGCGGCCCCGAGCGAACTGCGGCGTTCGAGCACAACCGCGATGGTCATCCCGATGGCGACAAGCCCACCGAGCACGAGGACGAGCGCGCCGATGTTCGGTGTCTGGACGACGCGCTCCACACGCTCCATCCGCCGTGCGACGAACAACAGCGCGGGCAACTCGTACCCCCGCTGATCCTCGTAGTACCGGCGCTTGAAAAAGACACCGTGGACGCGGACCGTATCGTGCCGAGCCAGCCCGGCGGGCCGCTCGAGGGTGTACACCCACACACGATGCCCGCCCCGACCGCGCACAGCGCTCCAGTGCAGAGCATCCACCTCGGCGATGTTTGCCTGTTTCCGCTGCCGCTGGGTGGCGATCAATACGCCTTCGAAGGGGACGAACTTGCCACGTGCATCGGCGGGGGCGTCGTCGATCTGGTCGAGTGTCAGCCCACGGTTCTCCTCGGCGAGCCGCTCGATCTCCTCATCGCTCATGTTCTGCACTTTGTGGACGAGGTAGTAGAGCGGTTTGGCCGCGTGACCCAGTTCGTCGTCCTTGACCCGGTCGAGTATGTCGTCGCGTTCGAGCAGCGGGGTCGGGTCCGGCCGGCGGGTGATGATGATGGGCTTGAATATCTCCTTCGCTTCGCCGAGCAGGTCGAGGGTCAACTGCCGGGTCAGCCGCCCGTCGGGACCGCTGAATACAATGCCTTCCGAGATGGGCCGAAGGTACCGCCCGACCACGCGGATCGGGTCGCCCTCCTCGATCCCCGAGACCGGGCCGACCGCATAGACCGAGTACCTGTTTCCGTCATCGTCCCGGACCTCATATTCAATGGTCTTGATGTTCGCCTTGGGAATCTCCAGTCTGGACAGTGGAAAGCGGATTCTGACCACATCGCCGGCCAGATGGACCGGCGTCCCAGGGTCCAGCGGGTCTTCCTGAAGCTCGTCGCTCGACGGGGCCGGGACCGCCTGCTCAGCCAGCCGGGCCAGCTCGGCCTCGCTCGCTGTCTTCATCGAGTAAAGCAGGTGGTAGAACGCCTGGTTCGAGCCGACGATGTTGCTGTCGTACACGTGATGGAGCGAGCTTGGATCGGCTAAGCTGGCCTTCTCTTCCGGGCTCAACTCCGGCTCGGGCGCCAGCTCCGGCTCCTCGTACTCGTGGATCTCGGCGCTTTCACGGTGTACCCGGGGCTCTTCATGAGTCGAGCGCCGGATCAATTGGCTCCCGCCATAGCCCAAAAGGAGCACACCGATCATCACGGCGATGGCGATAATTGCCCCGCGGTAGGGCGAGTCCTGGCCCTTCTTATCCTGTTTTGCAAATCTCACCACTGGCACTCCTCAGTCGAGAGGCGGTCGTTTCAAAGCTTGTGGCCTGCCTTTAAGGCGCACGGCCTTCTTATATTGTAACGAATTCCGGGACAACTAGTTCACTCAATCGGCCGGCACAGTTCGAGCAGGTCGTCGACGTGGGCGGTAGCCAGGCACTCGACGGTGTCGGCGGCCCCGTAGTATATCTTCACCTCGCCATCGCCCTCAAGGATCATCCCGCCGGGGAAGATCACGCTGCCGCGATAGCCCTCGACTTCATACTCATAGGCCGGGTCGGGGGCGAGAAGGGGCCGACGGGACATGCCGATGACCTTCCACGGCTCGTCTGCGTCGAGCAGCATCAGACCCGTCGTATAGACCTTCCGCCAGCCGCTATGCCACGAGCAGAGGTCGTCCTCGACCTTGGTCACAGCGTGGAACGTGGTGAGCCAGCCCTTCTCGGTCCGAACCGGCGGCGCCCCGGGGCCGCACTTGCTATTGGCCCACGGGACCTGCTCCGAGCCGAGCACAAGGTGCGTGTTCCCCCAGTAGCGGCAATCGGGCGAATCGGAGAACCACGTGTCGAACGCCTCTTTTGCCCCCCGGCCGTAGACGGGGAACGGTCGTTCGAGCCGGGCAAACCGGCCGCCAATCTTCTCGGGGAACAAGACCATGTTGCGGTTGTCCGGGGCCGACAGCGAGAGCACCTCGAACTCGTGCAGGTCGTCGGTCACCGCGATGCCGCCACGGATGCCGTGCCGGGTATCGACCGCGAAGCACATGTAGCAGCGATCGTCGATGACGGTGAGCCGGGGATCGTAGGCCCGCCGGACCTCGTTCGTCCGGATCGAGAAAGTCGGCCCCGCCTCGACCGTCCAGCGAACGCCGTCGTCGCTCCACGCCAGCCCGAGGTTCGTGTCGTGCAATTCCTTGCGCTCCGCGTCCCCGTAGTCGTTGCGAAATACCATCACGTCCCGGCCCTGGAAGCGGGTGACCCCGGCGTTGAACACAAGGGTGGCGTGATAAGGCACGTCATCGGCCGCCAGAACGGGGTTCTCGGGGTGTCGATCGATCACGGGCGAGCTGCTCAAGTCCGTCATCCGGTTCCTCCACACAGCTTATCGTCGGGCCATTTGTGCTCAAATGATAGCATCCCGTCCCCGACAAGGTCAACAGAACGAGAGACGGAGGGGACATACACCATACTGCACAATCCATTGCTCACGCACGCAAAACACCAGGCACAGAGATTCATCACTGCGGTTGACTCCGATGACGGCGCGGAATAGACTTGTGATATGCCATCCGACCACGTTCGAGAGCTCATCACCGGCCCGTTCCACCCAACGCTCGAGTCCGCGCTGGAGGAGCAAATCCGCGTTGCACAGAGCGAGAACACGAGGGAGCCGGTGCTCGTGCTCGTCGGCCCGAAAGTGTTGGCTCGCTATCTGCCGCGCCGGCTGGCCCGGCGAATGCCGATCTGGAACGTGCGGTGTCTCGCCTTCACCCAGCTCGCTGAAATGTTGGGCAGACCGGCCCTCGATCGGGCCGGCCGAAACCCGCTCCCGGACGGTGCCGAGGTCGTGCTCGTCCGGGACGCGATTGCCGAGCTGCGCGGCGGGTACTTCGAAACGGTCGCCGACCTCCCCGGATTCGCACGGACCGCCGAAAAGTCGATTCGTGACCTGAAAGAGGCGGGCGTGGAACCCGATGCTCTAGCCAACTCCCGATCGCCGCAACTGGCTGCGTTCGCGGGCATCTACCGGGCGTACCAGACCCGGCTCGAACGGCTGGGCCTGTACGACCGGCGGGACGTTTTGGCCGCCGCTGCTGAGGCGGCCTCGGCTGACTCGGGCCTGGCAGATTCCACGTTCATCGCCTACGGATTCTACGATCTGACCGGGCTGCAGCGGCGGCTGTTCGCCGCGGTCGCATCGGCCGCACGAACCACGGCGGCCCTGGTCCCGGTCGACGAGGGCCGGGCGTTCGACTACGGCCGTCCGCTGCTCGACTGGCTGGCGAGCCAAGGGCTCAAGCCGGTCGATCGGGCTGGGGAGTTCACCCCGCCCGTCGCCCGTCTGTTCCAGCCGCCCGCCGGTGAGCCGGTCGATGTCCCGGTCCGCATCCTCTCGGTCCCCGGCGAGCCGCGCGAAGTCCGCGAGATCGTGCGCGAAGTGCTGCGACTGGCCGAGGACGGTCTCCGGTTCCACGAGATCGGCGTGCTGCTCCGCGATACCGGCACCTACAGCCGCCTGCTCCGTGATGCCTTTGCCCAGCGGTGCATCCCGTTCTTTGTCTCGAACGGCGTCCCGCTCGCCGAGACCGCCGCCGCCCGGCACACGCGCCTGCTCGCCGACCTGCTGGCGGGCGACATGTCGCGGGCCGACGTGATGCAGTTCGCCCACGCGGCGCCTGTCCCGTTCGGCGAGTTGATCGGCGCCCGTCCCGACCTGGGCGAATGGGAACTGCTCACCATCGAGGCCGGGATCGTGTCGGGACCGGACAAATGGGTGCCCCGGCTCGACGCCCTGGCACGTCGTCAACGCGACGACGCGGGCGGGGCGCGGCAGGACGACGCCCTGGACGGCCTGCGCCGGTTCGTCACCGGTCTGCTCAATGCCCGCCGGTCCATCCCTGACCGCGGCACATGGACCGAGATTATCGATGCTCTGCTGGACGCCTTCTGCAAATTCGTGGGCGAGTGCGACAGCCGGGACGAGGTAGTGAGGGCCGTCCGGGCGCTCGCGGCAATAGACCGGCTGGGCCTCGACGCAACCTTCGCTGAAGTCCGCGAGGCAATCGAAGAAAAGCTCAAGCAAAAAGGGCCGCAAGCCGGCAAATTCCAACGCGGCGGCGTTTTCATCGGCGATTTGCTCGAGTCGCGCGGGCTCAGGTTCCGGGCGGTGATCGTCCCGGGCCTGGTCGAGAAGAGCTTCCCGGCGACCGGCCGTCAGGACCCCATCCTGCTCGACCGCGAGCGGCGGCGGCTGGCCCGACCGGGCGTCCACCTCCCGCTCAAGGCGGCCCGGCCGGCGGAGGAGCGGATGCTGTTCGCCCTGGCACTGGACGCGGCGGCCGAACACCGGACCCTGACTTACTCACGGCTGGAGGTTTCCAGCGCCCGCGAGCGCGTCCCCTCACACTTCCTCGTCCGCCTGGCCGAGGCAATTGTGGGTCGGCAGTTCGATTATAAAACGCTGGATGATGCCCCGGGCTTCGAACGGGTGTCGATGTTCCCGTCGGCCGGGGCCGGACAAGTCCCGCTCGATTCGGACGACCGCGACCTGCAGACGGTGGCTCGGCTCATCGGGGATGAGCAACACGAACGCGTCCTGTTCCTCGCCGACCTGGCACCGACCTTCGAGCGGGGCGTGCGTGCCGAACTCGCCCGATGGCAGAAGACCGGTTTCACCGAGTTCGACGGGCTCGTGCCGGCCGCCGGGCGGGACCTCGCCGACGGCGAGCCGATCGCTCCCACCCGGCTCGAGACATACGTCCAATGCCCGTTCCGCTACTTCGTCCAGGTCGTGCTCGGAATTGAGGAGCTCGAGGAGCCGGAGGAAGTGGAGCGGATCACCCCGCTCGACCGCGGGTCGCTCGTCCACAACATTCTTTTCCAGGGTTACCGCAATCATTTCGGCCAAGGCGGCTCCCTGTCGGCCGAGGCACTGTCCGCATCGCTACGCACCGCCGCAGACGCTGTATTTCGCCGGATCGGTACCATCGGCCCGCCGCTCACCTGGCAGATAGACCGGAGCCAGATCGCCCGCGACCTCGAACACTTCGCCCGGCTCGACATCGACGACTGCCGGCGGACGGGTGCCATGCCCGCACTGTTCGAGATGCGATTCGGGATGCCGCCCAGAGGGCAGGACGAGGATTCCGCATCGACCGAGCGGCCCCTGGAACTCGCCGTCGAGGGACACACCGTCCGGTTCAAGGGAAAGATCGACCGCGTCGACGAGTTAGGCGAGGACGGACTGCGGGTGATCGACTACAAGACCGGCTCGAAGCGCGGCAAGACGAACTCGCTGGACGGGGGCCGCCGGCTGCAACTGCCGATATACCTGCTCGCCGCCGACATGCTGCGGCCCGACCGGCGGGGGCTGGACGCGCTCTATTCGTTCGCCACCGCGAAGGGCGGGTTCGCGACGGTCGAATTTGACCGGGACACGCTGGACGACCGGCGGGGCGATCTCCATCGAATCATCGACGCCGTCCGCCGGTCCCTTCAGGCGGGTGTGTTTGTCGCCCGCCCTGAGCACCAGCATTGCCTATACTGCCCGTTCTCCAAATTATGCGGTCCGAACAAAGACCTGATATACGAGCGGAAGAAGGACGATCCGGCACTCGAGCCCCTGCTTGAACTGGCCGACATCGAATGAACGAGCAACAACCACAAGACCAGGATGTCCGCGACCGAGTGAGGGCCGACCTCGGGACCACGTTCGCCGTCGAGGCCGGGGCGGGGACCGGAAAGACCACCCTGCTCACCAGCCGAATCGTGCATGCCATCGCCACCGGGCACGCCCGGATCGACCAGATCGTCGCCATCACCTTCACCGAAAAGGCGGCGAACGAACTGAAGGTCCGGCTCCGCGAGGAGCTCGAGCTGCTGCTCGTCGGTGCCGACGGCGAGACCGCCGACCGGCTGAGGGATGCCGTCGAGTCGCTCGACACCGCGCACGTCTCCACCATCCACTCGTTCGCGTCCGAACTGCTCCGCGAGCGGGCGATCGCGGCGGGGGTGGATCCCGGATTCGAGGTGGCCGACAACCTGCGGCAATCGCTGCTGTTCGACCGGGTGTGGACCGAGTGGCTGGCCGACGAACTGGAGAACCCCGACGGCCTGCTCCGCCCGGCATTCGTGGCCGGGCTTCGGTCCGACCAGTTGAAACAGTTCGCCCGGTTCCTCCGCGAGAACCCCGATGTCCAGCCGGCGGGCGACCGGCCGGAACCCGGGCCAATCGCCGACCTATTCGTCCGGGACGCTGTCCTTCGGCTCCGGGCTGCCGCCGAACGGATGAGCCAACAGGGTTGCCCGCCGGACTGCACCTGCGTCGTACGCACCCTGCCCGACGCCGCAGCCGTCGATGACATTGAGGACCGACCGGTCGACGAGCAGATCGGTGTCCTGCTCTCGCTCGGGTTCAAGCCATCAACCCGCCCCCACAACGCCTGCAAGGACAAGGAGCGCAAGCAGGAATGCATCGCCGAGATGAAGGCCATCGGGGCCGCCCTCGACGCGGTCCGACCGGACGCCGGCCAGTGGCTGGTCCGTCACCTCGCCGACCTGATCGCCGGGATGCTCGCCAGGTTCGCCGAGACCAAACGGGCGGAGGCACTCCTCGACTTCAACGACCTGCTGCTCAAGGCCCGCGATCTGCTCCGCGACAACAAGCGTGCCCGAAACGATCTCCAGCGGCGGTTCCGGATGATCCTGGTCGATGAATGCCAGGATACTGATCCGCTGCAGACCGAGATCGCCCTGTTCCTCGCCGAGGACGGAGCGACCGCCGACACCTGGCGCCAGGCACGCCCCGCTCCCGGCAAGCTTCTGTTCGTCGGGGACCCGAAGCAGTCGATCTACCGGTTCCGCCGGGCCGACATCGAGATGTACGAAGAGGCGAAGGCGGTCGTCCGGGAAGCGGGCGAGTTAGCCAACATCACCCAGAACTTCCGGAGCACCCCCACCTGCATCGGATGGGTGAACGCGGTATTCGCCGAGCTCATTGCCCGGCCCGAGGACGGCGATTACCAGCCGGACTACGTCCCCCTGCATGCGTTCCGGGAGGATGCCGGCCCGGAGGTCGAGCTGCTGGACCCGCCGGAGGGCGTCGAGTTCGACAAGATCGAAGCGGCGCGTGCGGCGGAGGCGCGGGCCGTCGTCGCTCACATCGCCGAGCTGGTGCGAAGCGGCCAGCCGGTGCTCGACAAGGAGAGCGGGCGGTCGCGGCCGATGGCATACGGCGACATCGCACTGCTGTTCCGTACCCGGCTCGCCTTCTCCGATTACGAGCAGGCGCTGGACGCGGCCCGGGTCCCGTATCGGGCCGAGAGCGGGCGCGGTTTCTTCGCCCGCCAGGAGGTTGCCGAGGTGCAGAACGTGCTGGCCGCGGTCGAGCGGCCGTACGATCCGGCGGTGGTCGTCGCTGCCCTGCGGACCACGCTGATGGGGGTGAGCGATGCCGAGCTGGCCGAGGCGGCCGACGGCGGGTTCGACTACCTGGCCCGCCTCGATCCCGACGACTCCTCGCACCTGCAGACGGCGTTTCGCCTGCTGGCCAATTGGCACGAGGACCGGAACTCGATCAGCTTCTCGACCCTGGTCGCCCGCCTGCTCTCGGAGACCAAGGCGCTGGAGCTTTATTACCTGAAGCCGGACGGCGAACAGCGAGCGGCGAACCTGACCAAGCTCATCGATTTCGCAAGGGTCTTCGAGGAGCAGCCGGGCGCTACCTTCGGCGGGTTCGTTCGCTGGCTGGCCGAGCGGAGCACCGCAGCCGAGGAGGAGGAGTCGCACCTGGCCGACGACCGGGGCGATTTCGTGAGCATGCTTACCATCCACGGGGCCAAAGGGCTCGAGTTCCCCGTCGTCGTGCTCTGTGATGCCGCGTCGAATCGCCGTGCGACCATCGGTCAGGTCATCGACCGCGGCTCGGGGCAATACCATATCCGTCTCGGAGCGGGGGGCAACGTACAGACCAAAGAGTTCGAGGCCGCAAAAAAATTCGAGAAACGGCGCGACGAAGCGGAAAAGCTGCGGCTGTTCTACGTCGCCGCCACCCGGGCCCGCGACCGGCTCGTCATCCCCCGGTTCCCGAGAAAAAGGAAAGAGGAAGGGTACCTCGAATACCTCGCTCGGACGAAACCGGACGCCCGAAGTCCGTTCGAGACGGTGGTCATCGCCCAGCCCGATGACCCGGGCCACGGCCGTCCGGATACCTTCCGGGCGGACCTCTCGCAGAAGGACGATGAGGCGTGTGCGCAACTGTGCGCACAGCGGGACGCATGGCAGGCAGAGCGAGCCGAGCTGATTCGGCGTGCCAGCGAGGGCGACCGCCTGCGGACTGCGTCGGGCCTGGCCGATGATGACTTTGAAAGAATCGCCGGGTTCAAGCCGGGCGAATCGGAGGCCCGACAGATCGGGAAGGCGGTACATTCTGTCCTCGAACAGGTCGACCTGGCGACGGGCGATGGGCTGGAGCGGCTCGCTCAACGGGCGGCGAGCGGGGAAGGCATCCCGGCCCGGGCCGACCTGGTCGAAGAACTGGCCCGCAAGGGGTGGGAGATGGAGTCCGTACGGCGGGCCGCCCGGGCCAAGCGGCTGTATCGCGAGGTCCCCTTCGCGGTCTGTGTCGGGGACACCGTGCTCGAAGGGCTGATCGACCTGGCGTTCGAGGACGAAGACGGGCTGCACATCGTCGATTTCAAGACCGAC
>PUPC01000384.1 GCA_003553185.1 Planctomycetota bacterium
CGGAGCTGTGCGACGGCGCCGGGCAGCACCTCGAGCACGCGGTCGATGTCGGCCTCTGTGTTGTCGCGGCCCAGGGTGAGCCGCAGCGAGCCGTGTGCGACCTCATGCGGCCGGCCCATCGCCAGCAGGACGTGCGACGGCTCGAGGGTCGAGCTGGTGCAGGCCGACCCGGTCGCGGCGCAGACCCCGGCGTGGTCGAGCCGAAGGATCAGGCCTTCGCCCTCGATGCCCCGGAAGCAGACGTGCACGTTGTGGGGTAGCCGCCGGTCCCGAGGGCCGCTCAGCCGGACGTCGGGTATCTCCGCCATTATCCCTTCGAGCAGTCGGTCGCGCAAGCTCTCGAGGCGGGGCATCTCGGTGGTCAGTTCGCTTTTCGCCAGTTCCGCCGCCTTGCCCAGGCCGACGATGCCCGGCACGTTCAGCGTCCCCGACCGCCGGCGATTCTCCTGCTCGCCGCCGTGCATGAACTTGGCAATCCGGGTACCGCGCCGAACATACAAGACCCCGACCCCCTTCGGGCCGTACAGCTTGTGGCCCGAGATCGACAGCAGATCGGGGCCGAGCTGGTCCACGTCGATCGGGACCTTCCCGACCGTCTGGACCGCGTCGGTGTGCAGGGGCACGCCGCGCTCGCGTGTAACCTCGCTGATCTCGGCGATCGGCTCGATGGCCCCCACTTCGTTGTTCGCGTGCATGATCGTCACCAGGGCGGTATCGTCGCGGATGGCGTCAGCCACGTCATCGGGCGAGACCAAACCGTCTTCGTCCACGTCCAGCCAGGCGACCTCGCGGCCCTCACGCTCCAGGTCCTTGCACGTCTCGAGCACGGCATGGTGCTCGATCTTCGAGGTAACGACGTGGTCGCCGTTGCTCTTTATGACGGTCCCCCGGATGGCCCAGTTGTCTGACTCGGTCCCGCCGCTGGTGAAGTAGATCTCCCGCGGGTCGGATCCGATCAGATCGGCCACCTGCCGGCGCGCTGTCTCCACCGCATCGGCGACCTCCTTGCCGATCGAATAGAGCGTCGATGGGTTCCCGAACCGCTCGCGGAAGAACGGGTGCATCGCCTCGAGCACCTCGGGGCGGACCGGGGTGGTCGCGGCGTGGTCGAGATAGATCACGTGTCGATTGCTTGCTTCGTTCATCCAACACTCCGTCGAGTTACACGGCCCGGCCAAAACCGTTGTCTTTAGTAGGATTGTACCGCTTCGCCCGGTCGGCCGCAAGTGATGATATCCGGTTCGAGCCGAGGAATAAAGTCCTTGACAATGCGCCGAGAGGGGTCATAATTTACATTTGACAGGTTGCCGGTCATCAGTGATGTTTTTTCAGCGGGGGGTGTATTGTGCCGGACAAGGATGCGGACGCGCGTAAGAGTCCCAACGGCACGCGAAAGCGGCTCGGGGGCTTCGAGCTGATCCGCAAGCTTGGCCAGGGCGGATGTGGCGTCGTGTTCCTGGCGCGTCAGCTCTCGATGGACCGGACGGTCGCGTTGAAGGTGCTTCCCAAGCGGCTTGCGAAGAACCGGACCTTCGTCGAGCGGTTCCACCGAGAGGCAAAGGCCGCCGCCAAGCTGAACCACCCGAACATCGTACATGCCATCGACGTCGGCGAGGCGGAGGGATACTTCTACTTCGCGATGGAGTACGTGAACGGCGAGACCGTGCGAGACCTCATCGCACGGCGCGGGGCGCTGGCCGAGAAACAGGCGCTGCGGATCGCCCGGGACATCGCCGCCGCCCTGGCACACGCACACGACGCGGGAGTGCTCCACCGCGATGTCAAGCCCGACAACATCATCATCGACCCCGACGGGCGGGCCAAGCTGACCGACCTGGGGCTCGCCAGGGAGGTCCATGAGCACGATGCGGCCGTCACCAAGGCCGGGTCCGCACTCGGGACACCGAACTATATCTCGCCCGAACAGGTGCGGGGAGAGACGGAGCTCGACGGGCGGACCGACGTGTACTCGCTGGGCGCGACGCTGTACCACATGCTGACCGGATCGCCCCCCTTCGCGGGCAATACCAGCGCCGAGACCATGGCCCTTCACCTCACCCAAACGCCGCCCAGCCCCCAGAAGGCCAACCCCGCCGTCTCGTTGAAGGCGAGCAGAATCGTCCAGAGGGCGATGGCGAAGACACGCGACTCGCGCCATCCGACCGCCGCGGCAATGCGAGATGACATCGCCGACCTCCTTATGAGCATCGCCGGGGAAACGACGGTCAATACCGAGACCGTTTTTGCAGCGATGCAGCCGCCACCCGAAGACAGCACGCCGAAAAGACGACTCTGGGTCGCTCTCGGAGCGGGCGGCGCGGCGGCTGCGATTGCACTCGTACTGGCCTTCCTCCTCGTCGGCCGAGGCCCGCCGGACCGCGATCCCGCCGAGGCCGAGGAAACACCCGCACCGACCGTGGCCGACGACCCCGAACCGGAAGAGCCAACCGAAGTCGCCGCCGACGAACCCGAACCGAAAGAACCGGAACACGTCGAACAACCGACCGAGCCGTCCGACGAGCGCCGGGATATGGTGGAAAGGCGGCTGAGGTCCGAGGTGCGGACAATGGTTCGCCTGGGACAACTGGCGGAAGCAACCACCCGGCTGGACACCTTCCTCGAAGACTATCCGGACTCGACGGAACTGGGCAACTCGCTCCGGACCGTGATACGGAACGAGGCCGAACGACGCTATAGCCGCGCGACCGAGCAGGCGGCGACCGACGTGCGGGAGCGGAACTATGACGAGGCCCGAAACCGGCTCGAAGCGGTCAAGGGCTACGGCATCCCGGAATATACGCAGCGGGCCGAGGAGGAACTCGCCCGAGTCGCCCGAGCAGAGGAACAGTGGAAAAACTGGAATCGGACCAAGGAGGCAGCACGAGAACTGGCCGGGGACGGCCAGTATGACGACGCCCGAACGCGGCTCGAACAGGCCGCCGACCTGGACCTCGAGGGCGTTCACGACCTGATCTCTGACGAAATGGCGGAGATCGAGCGAGTCCGCGAGGAGGCCTTCCGACAGGCACGGGCCGCTTTCGAGAAGCAGTCGCAGACATTCTGGTCACTGCTCGGCCAACGCAAGCTGGACGAGGCCCGCGGGGTTCTGGCCGAGGCACAGGCCGAGGCGGTCGATCCGAACCTGGAGCCGTATCTGGAGGCCGACGCCGATGCCCTCGAACACATCCTCGCCTTCTGGTCCAGCGTGGAGGACGGCGTGACCCGGCGGACAGGCAGCTTCATATCTATCGGCGGTGCCCGGGGCGAACTCACCGAGGTCGCCGACGGCGAGGTGACGATCACAGCGGACGGCGCATCGGAGTCCCGCCACATTCATCAACTGACCGCCGACCAGGCCCGGGCCTACGCCCGGCTGGCCGACCCGCCGCCGCCGACCGCCACAGCCGTCTTCCTCCTGGCCGAGGCGGCCACGCTCATCGAGACCGACCGCGAGCGGGCCGACGCCCTGCTCGCCGAGGCCGAACGGGCGCTGGCCGATGTGCCCGACGAACCGAGCGTCCAGATGTACCGCCGAAAACTCGCCCGGTACCAGATGCCGGACAGCCCGGAGGAGGCCTGGGCGCAGATCATCGAGCTTAGAGCGCCGACCTCGCGTGAACAGGCACAGCAGCTCGCGGAACTGCTCGACAACTTCGAGGCGGTGTACGCGGGCACAGAGCATCTCGCCGCCCGGGCACGTCGGATCGCCACGCTGCGAGCGCGCATACGCCGGCTGACGGCCGTCAGGGAGGAGCCGGATGAGGAGCCGGATGACGACTGGAGGCCCCTGTTCGAAGCCGGGAACCTGGACGACTGGGATATCCCGGATGGGCATCGTGAGAACTGGTCGGCGGAAGGAGACCGCATCGAGTTCCAGGGCCGCATCTCGGGCCGACCGCCCGAATCGGCGACGATCACCCGCACTATTGACGCGGGACAGCACGTCGTCGTCCGGGCCCGATTCCGCAGCCGGTCCGCCATAAACGTCTCCGTCGGCGCCCAAAGAGTCCTGGACCGCCGGGTATCCCCCTATTCCGTTGCAGCCATCAACGGCCGGGTCTGGGCGGACATTGGGGCTCGTCTGTGCCGCGAGTGCGACGGCGCCGGAGAGAGGACCCAGTGGAGGACGGTCGAGCGGCTGGTCGGTGACCGAGTGACCACCCATCGAGAACGGACTACCGGAGAATGCGATAGCTGCGGCGGAGCCGGAAAAGTGGTGGCGATGTCGGAATACTGGAGAAGGCGTTGGTCGCGAGAACCCGATCCGATTCCGGTGCTGAGAACCGATCGGGAGTACTCGGTCATGCTGGTCGGTGTTCAGGGGATGATGTCGCTCCGCGTGTACGACGACCAGGTGGCCTCGCTGGTCCGAGCCGACCCTCGGAGGGGCGTTCTCTGGCAAACAGAAGGCGACGAGGTCAAGGTCGTCCTGCGGGTCGAGGGGGCCGGCCCGCGCGACGTGGACCTCGACGGGGGGCGGCTCGAGGAGCTGTCCACCCGGGCCCAGTTTTGGGATATCGAATACAGGACCCTCACCGAGGGCGAGGCCAGAGACTTCGTCCTGGATATGATCCGCCGGATGAGATGGCCGGACGACATGCGCGACCAGGTCCAGAACGCCTGGAGAAGACGGTTCCCCTGAGCCCCCGTCCGGGCCGCCCGTTGTCAGAAAGCCCCACAAAGCAGAAAGGCCTTTGCCCGGGAAGGCAAAGGCCGAATCGGCTGGTGACCCCGACGGGATTTGAACCCGTGTCGCCGGCGTGAAAGGCCGGTGTCCTAAACCAGGCTGGACGACGGGGCCACGTCTCTCGCTTGAACGCGCGATACTATACTAGAAATCCCGGCACGCTACAAGTAAAAGCCGTGCCCCGAGCCGGATTTTTTCCGCCACGGAGGGCCTGGCATCGCCCATCGAGCAGAGCAGGCCCGGCGAGGGGCGCCTCTTACTGCGGGCCGATCATTCCCCGTCGGGCTCGTGCTCCGGCCGGACGATGACTTTGGCCCGGTGGGTGAAGTATTTCCGGGCGACGCGGAGCACGTCCTCGCGGGTGACCGCCCTGACCCGTTCGGCGAAGGTGTCGGCGAAGTCGTGGCCAAGCCCGTACAGCTCGTCGAGAGCCGCCTGAGTGGCGAGCGATTCGTTGGTCTGGCGGCGGAGCAGCTCGACGGTCACCACCATCTCCTTCGACCGCTCGAACTGGTCCTCGGGGACCAGGTCGGCCTTCGCCCGCTCGATGTTCTCGTCGATGATCGAGACCACCTCGTCCACCTTGTCCGGCCGGGTGAGGGCGTAGATGCCGAAGAAGCCGGGCACACGGATGCCCTGGAAGACGTAGGCGTGGACGACATAGACCAGGCCCTGGCCGCGAAGCTCGCGATGCAGCCAGCCGCTCGGCCAGCCGACGCCGGACATCACCCCGTCGAGCACCATCAGCGGGTAGCGGTCCTCGACGTCGGTCAGCGTGGTGGCGGGATAACCCGCGTACACCACGGCGGTGCCCGGCCGCCGAGTGAGCTCGACGACCTTGCGGTCCTCCTCGAGCGGCGGCTCGTCCGGGATGTCGGCCAGCAGCGACTCGCCGGCGGGCAGCCCGCCCAGCCGGTCGGCCACCAGCTTCTTGACCTGCTCGACATCCACGTCGCCGAACACGGCGATGACTCCGTTCTCGCCGGTGAACGCCCGCCTGTGAAACGCGCCGAGGGTGTCGGGAGTGAGAGCTTGCACCGATGTCTCGGTCCCCAGCCGGTTCAGCCGGTAGGGGGCTTCCCGGTAGAGCGTGCTCCGGAGCAGGTTGAGCGCTTGGGTGTGCCAGTCGTCGTCCTGCCGCCGGATGGCCTGTGTGGTGAGCGTCTTGACCGTGTCCAGTTCGTCTTCGGGGAACGACGGGTTGACCAGGCAGTCGGCGAAGATGTCGAACCCCTGCTCGAAGTCCTCGGCCAGGACGCCGGCGGTGAGGAAGACGGTGTTGTTTCCGGAGCCGCCCTCGATTCGGCCGCCGAGGTCGTCGAACGCCCGGGCGATGTCCAGCGCGGTCCGCGACTCGGTCCCCCGGGTGAGCATCCGGCCGAGCACGTGCGAGGTCCCGGCCGTCGCCTCGTCCTCGCCGAGCACCCCGCCGAGGAAGTACGCCTGCATCGAGACCAGCGGGAGGGCGGGGTTCCGCTTGATGAGCACGCGGAGCCCGTTGTCGAGGGTGATCTTCTCGGTCGGCTCGGGGTGGACCGCCTCGGCCTCGACCGGTTCCTCCGGTTCGACCGGCTCGTCCTCCGGCCGGACGACCGACACGGTCAGGTTGTCCGTGTTCAGGTACTTGCGGGCGACCTCCCGGATTTCCTCGGCCTGGACGCCGCGGATGCCCTCGAGGTAGGTCTCGGTGAAGAACGGGTCGCCGGTGGCGAGGTAGTCGCCCCCGATCCGCCGCGCCTGGGCCTCGATGGTCTGCCGCCCGAACACCTCGGCCGCCACGGTCTGCCGCCGGGCACGGGCGAGCTCTTCCTCGGTGACCGGCTCGGTCTTGAGCTTGTCAAGCTCCTCGAGGACCGCCTGTCGGGCGGCCGGGATGTTCGCCGGGTCGAGCTGCATCCGGACCGAGAAGTTGCCGCCCCCGAACCATGGCGTCCACGACCACGAGCTGATGGATTCGACCAGGCCGTCTTCTTCGCGCAGCCGCTGGACCAGCCGCGAGCTGGGTCCGTGCGAGAGCACGCGGGACATCACGTCGAGCGGATACAGGTCGGGATGGCTCAGGGGCACGGTGCGGAAGCTCATCATCGCGTAGCCGGACCGGACGTCCATCTCGGCGGTCGCCTCGCGGGTACCCTGCTGCTGCGGGTCGTCGGCGGGCGGGGCGGGCGTCCGGCTGGCCCGTTCCGCGTCCTCGAAGAGCGATGCGATGTGGTCGGCGGCCTCGTCCGCGTCGAAGTCCCCGACGGCCACGATCACGATGTTGTCCGGGCCGTACATCCGCTCGTGGTACGCGACCAGGTCGTCGCGGGTGAGCTGCTTGAACTGCTCGAGGTAGCCGAGGATCGGGTGCCGCATCGGGTGGAACCGATACATCGTGCGTGCGGAGAGGTTCCACAGCACGCGGCTCGGCTCGCTCGCCGACTTCTCGATCTCCCGCTGGATGACCTCGTACTCGCGGTCGACCTCGTCCTGCTCGAACGCGGCGTTCTGCAGCCAGTCGGCGATGAGTTCGCTCGCTTTGGGGAACTTGTCGGCCGTGGTGCGGATGAAGTAGCCGGTGTGATCGTAGGTGGTGTATGCGTTGCTCGCCCCCCCGAGCTCGTCGAGCATCTCCTGCGTCTCGGCCTCGGGCCGGGTGGTCGTCGAGCCGCCGGATACCACGTGCTCGACATAGTGCGAGATGCCAGCCCCCATGTGCCCGTCCTCGAAGATGCTGCCGGCCCGTACGAACGCCTGGACGATGGCGATGGGAGCGGCCCGGTTCTCCTGGCACAGGATGACCAGCCCGTTGTCGAGCGTCCGTTTGACGAAGCCGGGGCGATGGCTCGGGCCGGCGGCATCGACGGCGGTCGGCTCGGCGGCGGTCGGCTCGACGGCGGGTTGGGAGACATCGGCGGGCTGGTGCGTCGCACAGCCGGCGAACGCGACGAGCAGGGCAAGACATAGAACGGTAATTCGCATTGGGTCCCTTTCCTGTGATGTTGTGGCGAGGCGCATTCTCAACGTCTTTCTCCCGATTATACGAGGAAACGGGGCGCAGGGGTAGGGGAAGGCCGGCGCGTTTCGTCCGCCGGCTCGCCGGCCTGTCGGATCACTCGTCGAGAGCGTCTTCCTCCGACGCGGCGATGGCGACGCCGTGCGCCTGCCCGTAGCGGCGGACCCGGGCGTCGAGCTCCTCCAGCCATCCCGGCAGCTCGATCAGCTCGAACCACTCGATCAGGTAGCTCAGGTCGGGCCGGCGGTCGGCGCCGTGGTCCTTGACGTCGTCCATAATGTGCACGAACTCCCGCCCGTCCACCGACCGCCCCTTCTCGTAGCGGCTCTTCTCCCACGTCGCCTTCACCCGGCCGTACGAGCCGTACAGCCGGTTCACCGCGGCTCTCACCTTGTTGCGTGCATCGACCGCTCGGTTGACGGCGGTCTCGTGCTCCCCGGCCTCCGCCTGTTTCGATGCCGCGACGAGCAGGGCCTCGGCCTCGGCCAGGTCGAGGAGCGTATCGATGAACTGGCGCTCGAGTTGGGCGATGGAGACCAGTGCCTCGAGGTTGTATCGGTTCCGGTCGGCCCGAGTCAGGTTCGTCTGGAGGCGGAGGAGCAGCCGGTCGTTCCTCATCCGTTCGGCGGGCAGGGCGTCGAGTGCGACGGCGTATCGGCTGCGGAACGTCGGTTCAAACGCCAGGTTCTCCGGGTCGGGCAGCCCGGGCGGGACCAGCGTGCGGTCCCTCCGCTCGAACGACTCCTTGCGGTCCCACCGGCCGTACCCCCGGTCGCGTACTTTGGACGGGATGAGGTCGAGTGTTTGCTCGAAAAGCCGCGCCCCGGCCCCCAGGTCGCGATAGACCTCGCCCATCGCCTCGACGCGGCGCCCGTAGAACAGGTCGAAGAAGCTGGTCGCCGCCTCCTCGGCGGGGGTGCCCCCGGTCCAGGCCGCCTGGCAGGTCATCGCCCAGCCGAGCCAGAACGCCTCGTTGTGCAGCCCGGAATCGTCCCAGGCGGCACTGATCATACCCAGGGCATCGGGCATGTTGTCCTTGCCGTGTTCGATCTCGTGGATGGCGGACTCGATGCGGCCGCGCTGCGTTTGGCCCTCGGCGTTCGTCCAGGTGAAGTACCTGGGGAACAGCTTCTCCGATCCCTGCATCGAGACGTACTGGAACTGGCGGATGCCGTGCTCGTTCTCGTAGGTGGTCTGGGGCTCCTTTTGGCCGCCGACGCCGTTGAGCAGGTCGCTGGGCAGGAGCTTGACGTGCTCGTCGAGCAGCGGATACTCGCCCCATACAATCACCTTCCGGCCCCACTTCTCGGTCAGGTGCTCGTGGGCGGCGTTCACGAAATCGACCCAGGTGAGCGACCGGTTCTCGGGGTTGTAGGGCGACCGGACGGTCTCGCAGATGCCGGCGTAGTACACCTCGTCGGTCGAGACGTGGAAGTACTCGACGCCCTGGGTGGCCTGGCACA
>PUPC01000227.1 GCA_003553185.1 Planctomycetota bacterium
GAGGCCGCCTCGCCGGGTCAGAAGCAGTTGCAATTCTCGCCATGTATGGTCAAATATCGTATCATCTTTCGAATGGAAAGGGTACCTGAAGGCAACGGCGACACAAAAAGGGAGTCTCCAATAGGATGAGGATAGGCAAGCCGGACATTGCGGTCGAAGGGAATACCGTCGTCTATCGGACCGAGATCGAATCGGAAGACGGCCACAGGGAACTGTGGTTTCGGATCGATGCCGAGTTCGGCGACCTGGTAACAGACACATGCGACGCTCCGCTGGTCGGGCTGCTCATCCCGGCGATGGCGGCCGGCGAGGACATCCACCTTTCCGGGGCGATCTCCGAGCGATTATACTACAACCTTTCCGCTCCCTGTCAAAGCGTATTCCGCAATGTCATCCCGACGTTGCGGGCGATCAGCCTCCGTCCGTCCGAACTGTTGCCCGGACGGAAGCCGGCCGCCGGGGTGGCCGCCGGTTTCACCGGCGGGATCGATTCTTTCTGCGTGCTGGCCGACCACCATTATTCGCCCGATTGCCCCGAGGGCTTCCGGCTGACCCACCTGGTGTTGAACAACGTCGGGTCGCACGGGCACGGAGCAGAGGGCACCGCGTTATTCGAGGAACGATGTGCCCGCCTTACTCCGGTCGCTGAGCGCACCGGCCTGCCCCTGGTCAGGGTGGATTCCAATCTGGACTCGTTTTACGGGGAGGGCCTGGGTTTTCTGCAGACACATACCCCCCGCCTTCTCTCGGCGGCACTCGTGCTCCAACGGGGGCTCGGGCGCTATATATCGGCCTCGACATTCAACTACTCCGATGTGTATGTCGGCCCCGCCCGGGGGACGGGCCTCACCGAACCGATCACCCTGCCCCTTCTCTCGACCGAAGTGATCGACCTGCTCTCGGTGGGGCACATCTATACCCGCCCAGAGAAAACGATCAAGGTCGCGGAAATCGCCGACTCCTACGAGGTCCTGGACGTGTGCATGAAAAGCGGAAGCAGGAATTGCTCACAATGCAAGGAATGCCTGCGAACGCTCATCACTCTCGACATCGCCGGCCTGCTGGACCGGTATTCAGATCGGTTCTACATCGACAAATACCGGGCCAATCGGAACAAACTGCTCGCGCGTTTCCTTCAAAACAAACCGAGGCGCGGGGCGTTGAGGCGCGAAGTCCTTGAGTTCGCGAAAAAATCGAACTGGCGAATCCCACTGTCCGTCTATCTGAACGCACGCAGATATCGAATTGGCAATACCGCCCGAAAAAAACTGCGATGGCTGAAGAGGATAGCGCAACATACCGGCAAAAAAAGGTCCGACGGCAGGGTATGATACCGGCAGACTGTGGACCTGCCACTGATGGCATAGAAAAGGACCGAGTGAAAATCAGCAAGCCGACCATTGCGGTCGAAGAGAATACCGTTGTCTATCGGACCGAGATCGAATCGGAAGACGGCCGCCGGGACCTGTGGTTTCGGTTGGACGCGAAATACGCCGACCTGGTGACGGACTCCTGCGACCCCGCACTCGTCGGGCTGCTCATCCCGGCGATGGCGGCCGGCGAGGACATCCATCTGTCAGGGCCGATCTCCGAGCGATTATACTACAACCTCTCCGGCCCCTGCCAGAATGTGTTCGGGACCACCATCCCGATATTGGATACGATCGACATCCATCCGGCGGGCCTCCGGTCCAAGTCCGGACGGCCGCCCGGAGTGGCGACCGGTTTCACCGGCGGAATCGATTCTTTCTGCGTGCTCGCCGACCACCACTATTCGCCCGATTGCCCCGAGGGCTTCCGGCTGACCCACCTGGTGTTCAACAACGTCGGGTCGCACGGGCACGGATCAGAGGGCGAACGCATTTTCAAGAGCCGATATGCCCGCCTCGCGCCGTTCGTCGAACGCATCGGGCTGCCCTTTGTTGCGCTCGACTCGAACCTCGACTCGTTTTACAGCGAGCGCCTGGGCTTTGCCCAGACTCATACACCACGTATTATCGCTGCGGCACTGCTGCTGCAAGGCGGGATCGGACGCTATCTGTCCGCGTCTTCCACCGATTATCGGGCCGCTGCCATTTACCCTTGCAAATACATCTCCTCCACCGAGTCGATATGCATCCCGCTCCTGGCGAGCGAATCACTGGACGTCCTCTCGGTCGGGCATCAATACCGCCGCGTCGACAAAACACTCAAAGTGGCCGACATCCCCGATTCCTACGAGATTCTCGACGTATGTATGAGAGAAGGAGACCGGAACTGCACCACGTGCAGAAAGTGCCTGCGGACAATGATTACACTCGACATCGCCGGCCTGCTGGATAATTATCCCGAGCGTTTTGACCTGGCTCAATATCGCGCCCGGGAAAACGAGCTCCTGTCTCGATTCTTCCGCAAGAAAACGGGGCGGGGGAAATTGCGGGGCGAAGTCATCGCTCTGGCAAAAGAGACCGGATGGCGTATGCCGCTGCCCGCCCGGCTGAGAACCTGGCTCTACAAAATCGGGTACCCGATCAGACGTCTGCAGCGGCCCTTGAAAAGCAAAGCGAAAAAAATGCTGTGGAAAGACAACTGACCGCGAGGGCGAACTCGGCAGGGGGCACTCGACCGACTCTTGCACGCCGGACGGAGGAAGCTCATGAAAATCGGCAAACCGGAGATTTCGGTCGAAGAGAATACCGTCGTCCATCGGACCGAGATCGAATCGGGAGACGGCCGCAGGGACCTGTGGTTTCGAGTGGACGCGAAGTTCGGCGACCTGGTAACAGACACATGCGACGCTCCGCTCGTCGGGCTGCTCATCCCGGCGATGGCGGCCGGCGAGGATATCCACATATCAGGCCCCATCTCCGAGCGATTATTCTACAATCTCTCCTCCCCGTACCAAACCTTGCTCCAGCACATTCTTCCCGCATTGCTGAAGGTCGAAATCCACCCGGATCAACTCCGGGCGGAGCACGGCCGGGCACCGGGCGTGGCGACCGGTTTCAGCGGCGGGATCGACTCCTTCTGCGTATTGGCCGACCACCACTATTCGTCCGAGTGCCCCGACGGCTTCCGGCTGACCCACCTGGTGTTCAACAACGTCGGGTCGCACGGAAACGGCGAACAGGGCAGGCGCCTTTTCAGAAAACGCTCTGACCATCTCGCTCCGAAAGTAAAGCGCATGGGGCTCCCCTTTGTCCTGGTGGACTCGAACCTGGGCTCATTTTATGAAGAGGGACTGGCCTTCGCCAAAACCCACACACCACGCAACATCGCTGTCGCCCTCCTGCTGCAACAGGGGATCAGGCGCTATATGTACGCCGCCGCATATACGCTCAGACATACATATGTGGGGCCTGACTACGACATATCTCGCACGGACCCGATCTCCCTGCCCCTGCTCTCGACCGAGGTGCAAGAGGTTATGCCGGGCGGCGAGATTTATACCCGGGTGGAGAAGTCGCTCAAAATCGCAGAAATCGCAGACTCATATGACACGCTCGATGTTTGCGTGAGGGGCGAGGATATCAATTGCTCCCAATGCAATAAATGCGTCTTAACAATGGCCCCCCTCGACGCCGCCGGCCTGCTGGACCGCTACTCCGCCCGGTTTCATGTGGATGCATATCGAGCCAATCAGTACCGGCTCCTTGCGCGATCTCTACAAAAACCCAAACCTGGGCCGCTTCGCCGGGAAATTGTACGCTTCATCAGGGATTCTGACTGGCGCATCCGCTTCACAGTACCGCTCAGGGCGTTGCAGTACCGAACCGTCAAGAGGATAAAAAGACCGTTCGGCCGCCTTGTCAGACGAATCCTGCATGCTCTGGGCAGGGGACGTGGATCCTCGGAATAATCGCAAGGCGCTCGACCCGAACGCGGGCGCCCTTTTCTCCGATCAAAGGCAACCGCCCGACCGCTCGAAACGGGCAACGATTACCACATGGTAATTACTTGCGACAGCCCGCGACAAAAAGAGCAACTCCCCTTGTCATCCGCCCGTCCCCGGCAGCCGAACTTACAGGCAATCCCGACATATGCCGGAGACCTGCAGATGCCGCCTCTCGATCCGGCCGAAGGACATCACCTCAGTGGGCAGTTCGATTCGGTCCACGTCATCGCTGTAGAAATCAAAGATGCTGCCGCACTCGGAGCAGACATAATGGTGGTGGGGTTCGACATCTCCATCGAACCGGAACCGGTCGCTGGAGATGGGCAGGCGAAAGACCAGCCCTTCGTCCTCGAGCCAATAAAGGATGCGGTACACCGTGTCCAGCGACACATTTGGGATACGTTCCCGCACCCGTTCGAAAACAAGGTCCGCTGAGGGGTGGTCGTCGCAGCCGAGGAGAACCCGAAAGACCTCGGTCCGTTGGGGGGTAATCCGCAGGCCGCGGCTGGTACACCGCTCGCGGAACTCCTCCAGCCGTTTTTTCTGCTCTTCTTCGCTAAGCACGTCAGGCCCTTTGAACATCAGACGCTATGAGACAAGAAAAATACCGGGCCGGGCTTCGGTTGTCAACAGCCCCCATCAGAGGAGCGGAAACGCTCAGGTACATGGTCCCCACTTTGCGCGTCGAGTAGTGTATCGACGTGGGCGGACGGAAGCAAGAAGATGCCGAGGTCGCGCCGGGCTGGACTGCCCGCGGTTCTGTGTGGGCGACCGCCAGTCGCGGCTCGATCCGACTGTGCAAACTCTCGGGTTCGGTCTGGGCGCTGGGCCAGCCGAGTACCGCCCTCGTGCCGGCCCCGCTGCATCCGCCGAAATGCGACCTCCAGGCGTTCGAGCCGCGGGAGCAGGTCGCGCGAAATGAGTTGGTTTGATGACATATATGTGTTAACGCAATGACCTCTCGCTGGTTCGATATCGGATTCTAGACAGTGGGCGGGAAAACGTCAACAAACGAGCACGGGGTGCAGCCGGGGTACCGGGGGCGCGTCCCGGGCCGGGCCGGCGCAGGCCGTCGGTGCCGGTGATGAGGTCAAAACTGCTCGTCGTCCCGGAGAGGAGCTCGTTCCTCTTCGTCGTCGTCGGGGACGGGGATCTCCAGCCCTTCAATCTCCGCCTCGAGCTCATCGAGAGGGTCGGGCTCTTTCTCGGCTTCTTCCGGTTCCTCGGGTTCTTCGGCCGGCTGTTCTTCCTCTGCCGCCAGCCCTTCCGCCGCCGGATCTTCCGGCTCTTCCTCTTCTTCCGGCTCGGATAAGTCAATACGGTGCTCGCGGATACGGATGATGGCGTTCTCCAAGTCTTTCTCCACCTCTTCCCAGTCATCGGGGCCGATGATTTGCCGGCGGTCGAGCTGATCGGCCGGTATTCGAGCTGTGAGCAGGTTGCCGGTGATTTGCGTGATCTGGAGCACGTTCAGGCCGTCGCCATCACGAGCCCGCTCGGGCAGGAACACGGCGAGCAGCCGCTCGCCGTCCCAAGCGGCCTCGGTCTCCGGCGGATCGGTCAACTCGGTGACCTCGGTGAACGCCGGATGCTCGTCCGGGAGCGGCCGGAACGCGGCATCGGGGAACATGGCCAGGAGTGCAGACCGGGCAAAGGAGATCGCCGTCCGACTGCCCGGGGCGGCCTCCACGACGAACAGGCCGCCGTCATCGAGGAACTCGGCCAAGCGGTCGCGGTCGATCTGTTCGGGCGCAGCATCGCCGCCGGCAACGAGGGTGGGGACGAAGGCGGCCAGCCCGTGTGGCAGATCGCCCGAGAGCAGCCGCCACCGAAGCTTGAACGGGCTGTCCTTGGAAAGGTTGGACGCGAGGCGCTCCAGCCGCCGTTCCGATTCGGGGGACCGTGTGTCGGCCCAGTTCCATCGGCCGCCGACGGTCGGTTTGTTCATCTGGGTGAGCAGGAGCATGGCGAAGCAGGTGTTGACCAGTTTGTGGTCGAAATGGGTGTCGTAATCGGTTCGGCGCCGATAATCGAAAATAGTGCGATGCAGTTGGGGCGTTCCGAAGCTGAATCGGGGCCGGTCGGGCCATGAACCGTCCACTTCCTGCACAAAGAGCAGGCGTGCCATCATGCCGTCCGGTACCCGAGCGAGGTGCGTACGCACCAAGGCCGGATCATCCAGTGCCGTGGCCAGGGCGAAGGCGTAATAGAGCGAGCCGAACTGGCCCGATATCTCGAGCTCGGGCGTGGATCCGGGCGTGCTGTACTGGTCCAGGTGCTTCAGCGCGGCGGCCCGGGCCTTGTCTATGGTTCCGCCGAACCGGCCGCGAACATTGGCCCTGCCTGCGATCTCGGCGATATAGTTTATCGCGGCGAGGCCGGCTGCCGTCATCGAAAGGCACGGCTGGTTTGCCTCGTGCTGCTTTTCGACCCGTTCCCTCATCTGGTCCTCGTCCAGATCTTCGGGCTTGAGAGGGTATGTCGAGACCGCCCCGAAGCCCCACGTTCCGTCGTCGTGCTGGAGCCGTGCGAGGGCGGCGGCGGCCCGAGCGAGAGCCGGCTGGAGCTCGTCGCGGTGGGGGCTGTCGTCGAACAGCCCGTGCCTGACCGCCTCGCGAAGTGCCAGCAGGGCGAGGTGGGTGTGTGCGAGGTCGGCGTGCCGCTCGCGCCGGGCGTCGTAGAATGCGCCGGGATAGAACCGGACATCGCCGCCGATCCTCTCGGAGCGTCGGCGCCGGTTGAAGTGTGTGCCCCTGGAGAAGTCGCGCGACAGCTCGGCGATCATCTTGCGCGCCTCGGTAATCCTCTCCATGAGCTGCTCCCGCAATTCTTCGTTCCGCTTGATCTGCCGCTCGAGTGTCTCGCGGCGTCGGGCCGGGGCGCCCCTCATCTCGCGCTGGTAGCCACGCCGTTCGTTATCTAAGCGTTCCCGCAGGAGGATGCCCTGTCGTTCGCGGCGCTGGAGGTCGATGAGCCGGTCGAGATCGACCGAATACATCCCCCACAGCCCGCGAGCGTTCCCCTCTTTGATCTGCCCGCGGAGCAACTTCTCCAGCAGTCGGGCGGTGTATTCGCCGAACTCCTCCTGGTCGAGTTGTGCGAACGATGCCAGATAGAAGGCGAGTTCGAAGGTGGTGTCGGGCAGGGCGTGTGACTCGAGGGTCGCCTCGCGGAGCCACAGGGCCGCATCCATCACCCGGTTGGAATCGGGCGGCTCGCCGGTCTTCAGCAGGGTGTACAGGGCGAGTGCGTTGGTCCCCTCCAGCCATCGGGCAATGATTTTTGCCACGTTCTTTTCCCGGTAGTTGTAGCGCCGTCGCTGGACCTCTCGCGCCGGGACCTCCCGGTATCCGACGATCCTGTACACCGGTCGCCTGACCCGTGTTCGGCCGACCGGGGCGTAGGGATCGTCGGGGTCCTCGTCGGTCACCCATCTCCACTCATATCCGACGCGTTCCCGGATGGGGACTCTCCGAGCGGGACGGGTGACAGTGTACGTCTCGTATCCGACACGCTCCCGTAGCGAATGCGGTTTTGGCGCGAACCACACCCCGGTATCGACCTCGTCCTGCCGGTCGTTCAGAAAGCGCACGCCAAGCCGCACGGCGGCACGAGCGGCGAGCTGGAGGTCTTCTCCCAGCTCCCGGGTCAGTTCCCTCTCGACGAACTCAGCGGCCTCGTCCGCTCTCGCCCAGAGGGCCGAAGCCGACATAAGGATGGTCATCCCGACTGCGAAGAGACGTGCCATGGAAAAGCTCCTTTCCATAACAGGAGTGAGGTGAAGTTATTATATGGCTGAACCGGGTCAGGTACAAGCAAAAGCCATTGAAGGTTGATAAAACGCTTGCGATGGGTTAAACTCCTGCGGATTAACGAGGTGAACCGGTACCCAAGCAAGAGCAGGAGGTTGATTATGCCTGAACGATTTGCCGATCGCAGGCGGCGCGTCGAGTTTCGGATGTTGAACGACCAGCAGGTCGAGGACATCCATCTGGCCAGTCTCGCGATTTTGTCGCGGACGGGCATCGTGGTGGCCCAGGACGAGGCCCGGGAACTGCTGGAGTCGAACGGGGCGTCGGTGGACGGCGAACTCGTCCGTATCCCGCCTGGCCTGGTGGAGCAGGCGCTGGCCAACGCACCGAGCCGCGTGTTGCTGTTCGACCGGAACAACGAGCCGGCGGTGGACCTCGCCTCCGACCGGTCGTACTTCGGGACCGGATCGGACACCCCCAGCTATGTCGACCCGTACACCGGCGAGGTCAAGCCGACGAATCGGGAGTCGGTGGGGTTGTTCGCCCGGCTGTGCGACGCGCTCCCCAACATCGACTTCGTGATGTCCATGGGCATCGCCAAGGAGCGCCCGGGCAACAGTTCGTTCGTGCATCAATATGCGGCGATGCTCGAGAACACACTCAAGCCCATCGTGTTTACCGCACAGGGGACTGCGGACATCGAGCCGATCTACCAGATCGCCCTGGCGGCGGCCGGCGGAGATGCCGCCTCGCTGCGGGCACGGCCAACCAGTCTGCTCTACACCGAGCCGATCAGCCCGCTGATCCTCACCCGGGAATCGATGGAGATGGTGCTCTTCTGCGCAAAACACGCCATCCCCGTCACCTATCCCACCGGGATGATGGCGGGCGGGACCGGCCCGGTCACCCTGGCCGGTTCGATCGCCCTGGGCAACGCCGAGACGCTCGCCGCCCTCACCGTGCTGCAGCTCGCTCAGCCCGGCTCGCCTTACGTGTATGGCGGCAACGTGACCGCGATGGACATGCGCACGAGTATCTATCCATACGCCGCTCCCGAGTTCCACATGGCGTTCTCCGCGTTCTGCGACCTGGGACGCCACTACCGGCTGCCCGTGTGGGGGCTGGCCGGGGCCAGCGATGCGAAACGGCTCGACCCGCAGGCCGCTGCCGAGGCCGCATACGAAATCCTGCTCGCTCGGTTGAGCGGGAGCAACCTGGTCCACGACGTCGGATATCTCAACACCGGCCTCATTGCGTGCATGGAGATGATCGTCCTCTGCGACGAGATCATCGACTACACCGACCGCATCGCACGCGGCATCGAGGTGAACGATGAAACGCTCGCTCTCGACGTGATCGACGAGGTCGGACCGCGCGGCAACTTCCTCTCCACGGAACACACCGTGCAGCACTTCCGGCAACATACCTGGCTGCCGGGTCTGTTCGTGCGCGACTCCTATCAAGCGTGGGAAGCGAACGGGTCCAAGGAGTTGATCGAACCGCTCAACGAGA
>PUPC01000182.1 GCA_003553185.1 Planctomycetota bacterium
GGAACTTCATTCACCGCTGAGGCCACGCACACGGGGCCCAGGGCCGTTGTCTTGTTCGCAACGGCCGAATATACGTTGAACGCGGGATAGCCCGGGATAATCATCCTGAGCCGACGCCGGCTCGCTGGTGTGTCTGAACGGTTCGAGCTTGCGATCTGCATCCTTGTCCTCTTTCGGTTGTTCTTGATCTCCCCAGATCGAGCATTCCAGCCATCTGGACAGAAGAACTATTATAGCGCTATTTTCAGATTTTCGTAGTCATTTTTCGGCGGGGTCGAACAAAGCGGAGCCAGGGGGGCGCAATATCAACGCTGTGGCGGTTTTGTTCGATGAATTCCCCCGGCATTGCCTCTACCCGCACAACCGCTATAATTCCCACGCAGATTAGTCGCAGGGCGGCTGGAAACGAACCCGATGCGAGTCCTGCTGACGGCGAGTTGCTCGAACCGTGAGCGGGCACATGCCGTGGCCGACGGAACTCGATGTAAGGAGGCGAACATGATCCGGATATGTATCAATGGCGCGGCGGGCCGGATGGGCAGACGTCTGGTCGCGCTCGTGGCCGAGGCAGGCGACCTGGAATTGGCGGCGGCCCTCGAGGCCGAGGGGCACCCGGCCTGCGGCCGCGACGCGGGCGCGGTGGCCGGCGTTGGCCCTCTCGGCGTCCCGATTACCACGGCCATCAAGGAAGGACCCGACGTCGCAATCGACTTTTCGGAACCGGCGTCTGCGGTGGCCCGTGCGGGGGAATGTGCGGAGGCGGGCGCGGCACTCGTGGTCGGGACAACCGGGCTGGACGCCGGCCAGGTCGCCCAGCTCGAAGCGATCTCCCGGAGCATCCCCTGTGTGTTCGCACCGAACATGAGCGTCGGGATCAACGTGCTCGCCAACCTCGTCAGGCAGGCGGCCGAGGCGCTGGGCCTGGAATATGACATCGAACTTGTCGAGGCGCATCACCGGTTCAAGAAGGACGCCCCCAGCGGCACCGCGCTGCAACTCGCCCGGGCCGCAGCCGAGGGGCTGGGCGAAGACCTCGACGAGGTCGCCGTCTACGGTCGAAAGGGGATGACCGGCGAGCGGCCGCCCGGCGAGATCGGCATCCACGCCGTCCGGGCGGGCGACATCGTCGGTGAGCATACCGTGACGTTCGGTACCCTGGGCGAGCGGATCGAATTCAGACACGCCGCCCACAGCCGCGACACCTTCGCCCGGGGAGCGCTTCGCGCCGCACGGTATATCGCCGATAGACCGCCCGGCCTGTACTCGATGCAGGATGTGCTCGGACTGTGATCCGCCCGGGCGCCGGCGGGGTTCTTCCGGACCAAATCGGTCGCCGGGCACGTTGGTGGCAGAGCAGGGGGGCCGGCGGATCAGTCGGGAACCACGCGGAAGGAAACGGCATTTGAGATGACGAGCCCTGTGACCAGCGGGACGACCGAGCGCTGCCCCAACTGCTCGAAGTCCCGGTCGGTGAGGCCGGGCCGGATGGCGCCGATTTCGAACGGGTTGCGATAGATAATGCGGGCCTGGTACCGGCCCGGGCTCAGCTCCCACCTTGGATCCTGCGGGGCGATGGTGTATATGCTTCCGACAAATCCCCCGGGAGGGACTCGGGCGTAGTTGCCGCTTGCCTCTCGCCGTGCCTCCTCTTCGGTCACCCAGTCTGAACGCTCGAACCAGCCGTCCTCGCCCAGAATTTCAATCATTACCAGCCAGCCCGGCTGAAGTTCGTTGTGGACATAGAGTTCGCCGTCCGACAGGTTGAGGAGCTTGAATTCGAGTGTCAGGGCGGAGTCCAATGCCACCTGATGATCGACATCCATTATCCGCAGTCGCGCTGCGATCTTTCTGGCGGCGTCTCCCTGGCCCGAAATCTCCCGGAAGGCGAACCGGTCGCTAGTTGCCCTGCAGCCGATCACAGTCAGGGCAAGACACAGGATGCACGTCGACTTGGCCATTCGTTTCATATGATACTATCCTCAATCATGAGTATAGAGCGGAAGCCGGGGAGCGGCAAGTACCATTCCCGTCTGTTCGCTTCGGCCGGCCGTGACGCCGGCCTTGACATGGGAACGAAAAGCCGGATAATGCCGCGAAATCGAGTCAGGCCGCCGCAGGGATGCTCTCCAGCGTTTCGGCCTCAGACCGATGCATTTTGCTTGCCCGAACCCTCTATGGATCGTTTGCATACAGTTGCCCGACAGCCAACATCCGGACGGAGACGCAGATGAACGTGGAAGAAATCACCATGGAAAATCTGAACCTGGATCAATTCATAGCGGATCAGACGGAGAATATCCGGGCACAGGTAGGCGGCGAAGTGGCGATAAACGCATTGTCCGGGGGCGTTGACTCCGCCGTGGTTACACTGCTCGGCCACCGAGCGCTGGGCGATCGGCTGAAGACCTATTTCGTGGACAGTGGCCTGATGCGCGAGGGCGAAGTCGAGCAGACCGTGACCCTGTTCGCAGAGTTCGGAGTCGAGGTCCACGTTGTGGATGCCCGCGACGAGTTCTTCGTCGCACTGCGAGGGCTCACGGACCCCGAAGAAAAGCGGGAGAAAGGCATCACCGAGGTGTTCTACAAAGACATCTTCGCCCGCCTGATTAAGGAGACCGGGGCCAGAGTCCTGCTGCAAGGGACGAACTACACCGATGCCGAGGAGACGAAGGCGGGCATCAAGCGTCAGCATAACGTGTTCGAACAAATCGGGATCGATCCACAGGAGGCGTTCGGATACCGGGTCGTCGAGCCGATCATCGAGCTTCGCAAGCCGGCCATCCGCGCCCTGGCGAGGTTCTTGGGCCTGCCGCCCGCGGTCAGCGACCGGCCGCCGTTCCCGGGGCCTGCCCTGGCGGCCCGGGTGATCGGTGAGGTCACGCCCGAGCGGGTCGATATCGTCCGCAGGGCGACGGCCATCGTCGAGGCGGAACTCGCCGACACCGGCGCTTTTCAATACATGGCGATCCTGCACGAGGACCGAGTGACCGGAGTCCGCGACGGTGAACGAGATTTCGGGCTGCAGATCGAGGTGAGGTGCTGGGAAAGCACGGATGCCGCGACCGCCACCCCGACCGAGCTTCCATTCGACACGCTGCGAACGCTGGCCGACCGGCTGACCAGCGAGGTGCCCGATGTGGTGAGTGTGACGTACAACGTGACAACCAAACCGCCAAGCTGCATCGAGGCGGTATAAATCGCAATCGAGAGACGGTGTCGGCGCCCGGGCATACGACGGCCCGGGCGACCGGGAGAGGACAACGTGAACCGCAATCCGAGGATACTGAATGCCCCGACGTGACGATATCCACAAGATAATGATCATCGGGTCCGGCCCCATCATCATCGGCCAGGCCTGCGAGTTCGACTATTCCGGCACCCAGGCGTGCAAGGCCCTGCACCAGCTCGGGTACGAGATCGTTTTGGTCAACTCCAACCCGGCAACCATCATGACTGACCCCGAGATGGCCGACTTGACCTACATCGAGCCGCTCACCGTGGAGACCGTGGAGGAGATCATCGCCCGCGAGAGGCCCGACGCCCTGCTGCCCAACCTGGGCGGACAATCGGCCCTGAACCTGGCCTCCGAACTCCACCAGCGGGGGACACTCGACAAGTTCGGTGTGGAGATCATCGGCGTGCAGGCAGACGCCATTGAGCGGGGCGAAGACCGCATGTCGTTCAAAAAGGCCATGAACGAACTGAAGCTCGAACTGCCCCGAAGCGAGATCGCCTATACCGTCCAGGAAGCGGAAGACATCGCCGAGAAGCTCGGCTATCCGGTCGTGGTCCGGCCGGCCTATACCATGGGCGGGACCGGCGGCGGGCACGTCTATAACGTCGAGGAGCTTCGCGAAGTCGCCGCACGGGGCATTACGGCGAGTCGCGTCGATCAGGTTCTCATCGAGGAGTCGGTGATGGGCTGGGAGGAACTCGAGCTCGAGGTGGTTCGAGACTCGAAGGGCCAGATGATAACTGTCTGCTTCATCGAGAACATCGACCCCATGGGTGTCCACACCGGCGACTCGTTCTGCTCGGCCCCCATGCTCACCATCGACGAGGAATTGCAACTCCGACTCCAGGACATCGCCTACCGAATTGTCGAGGAGATCGAGGTGATCGGCGGGACAAACGTCCAACTCGCCCACGATCCGGAGACGGGGAGGGTGGTTGTGATCGAGATCAACCCGAGGACCTCACGTTCGTCGGCACTCGCCTCGAAGGCGACCGGGTTCCCCATCGCCCTGATCTCGGCCAAACTGGCGGTCGGCCTGACGCTGGACGAGATACCGTACTGGCGCGACGGCACCCTTGAGAAGTACACGCCGTCGGGTGAGTACGTCGTCGTCAAGTTCGCCCGCTGGGCGTTCGAGAAGTTCCAGGGCGTTCAGGACAAACTGGGCACACAGATGCGTGCGGTCGGCGAGGTGATGAGCATCGGCCGAACGTATAAGGAGGCGTTCCACAAGGCGATCCGGTCGCTGGAAATCAACCGGCACGGCCTGGGGCATGCCAAGGATTTCAACGGCCTGGCGCTGGACGAACTGATGGCCCGCCTGAGCGAACCCTCCAGCGAACGGCACTTCTTGATGTACGAGGCGCTTCGCAAAGGAGCAAGCGTCGAAGATCTGAATGCCAAAACCCACATCAAACCATGGTTTATCGAACAAATGAAAGAACTCGTCGAACTGGAAGAAAAAATTCGTGCCTGTAAGGGCGGCGAACTGTCGGACGAACTCCTGAAACAGGCGAAGAAAGACGGCTTTTCGGACAGATATCTGGCCGAGTTGCTGGAGGTCCCGGAGAAAGAAATTCGCGACCAGCGGGAAAAGCTGGGCCTGAACGAAGGATGGCAGCCCGTGCCCGTGAGTGGAGTAGACGATGCCGCCTACTACTATTCCAGCTACAACGCCCCCAATGCCTCCAAGCCGACAGATGCGAAGAGGAAGGTGATGATCCTCGGCGGCGGACCGAATCGGATCGGGCAGGGCATCGAGTTCGACTATTGCTGTGTGCACGCTGCCTTCGCACTGCGGGACATGGGCTACCACACGGTGATGGTCAACTGTAACCCGGAGACAGTGAGCACCGACTACGACACCTCCGACAAACTGTACTTCGAACCGCTGACCGTCGAAGATGTGCTCCAGATATACGAGAACGAGGAACCGGAGGGCGCGATCGTCCAGTTCGGCGGCCAGACACCGCTCAACATCGCCCACGAACTGGAACAGGCGGGCGTCCGCATTCTGGGCACCTCCGTCGAGACGATTGATCTTGCCGAGGACCGCGATCAGTTCCGGCAGATCATGGACGAGTTGGGCATCCCGATGGCGGAATCGGGCATGGCCAGCCATGTCGACGAAGCACTCGAGATCGCACGCAAGATCGGCTACCCGCTGATGGTCCGCCCGTCATACGTACTGGGCGGGCGCGGGATGGAGATCGTGCACGACGAAGAGATGCTCCGGAACTACGTCACAACCGCTACCGAGGTCACCCCGGATCGCCCGATACTCATCGACAAATACCTCGAAAACGCGGTCGAGGCCGAGGCCGACGCAATCGCCGACGGGACCGACGCATACGTGCCCGCCGTGATGCAGCACATCGAGCAGGCCGGCGTCCACTCCGGCGACTCCGCCTGTGTCATACCGCCCACGACCATCCCCCAGGAACACCTGGACACCATCTACGACTACACCCTCACCATTGCTCGGCGGATGAACGTGGTGGGCCTGATGAACATGCAGTACGCTATCCATCAGGGGACGGTGTATGTACTCGAGGCCAACCCACGTGCGTCGCGAACCGTCCCACTGGTGTCCAAGGTGTGCGGGCTGTCGATGGCCAGGATCGCGACCCAGATTATGCTCGGCAAACCGCTCGCCGACTTCGACCTCAAGGACCGCCAAATCCGCCACTACGGTGTGAAGGAAGCCGTCTTCCCCTTCCCGATGTTCCCTGAAGTCGATCCTCTCCTCGGCCCCGAGATGCGCTCGACCGGCGAGGTCCTCGGGATGGCCGACTCGGCCGGCCTCGCATTCTACAAGGCCCAGGAGGGGGTCAAGCACCGCCTGCCCACCGAGGGCACCGTCCTGATAAGTGTATGCGAACGGGACCGTGACGACCAGACCGCGCGGATGGCGCAGATGTTCCAGGAGATGGGTTTCACCATCAAGGCGACCGACGGGACCCGCGCCTTCCTTGCCGAGCACGGTGTTACGGCACAGCCCATCACGAAGCTTAACGCGGGCCGTCCGAACATCCTCGACGGGATCAAGAACCGCGAGATCGACCTGATCGTCAATACCCCCGTCGGCAAGCTCAGCCAGCACGACGATTCGTACCTGCGAAAGGCCGCCATCCGGCACGGCATCCCCTATATTACCACCGTTGCCGCAGCCGCGTCGGCCGCCGAAGGCATCGGTGCTCGGAAGAAGGGGCACGCCCCGGTCAAATCGCTGCAGGAATACCACGCCGAGATCAAGTAGTAGCTGGCCAAAGCAGCTACTGTTTTTCTCCGTCGCAGCATCGGCATGGGAAATCAGGAAGTTTCAAACCGTTGGAAGAGCATAAGGAAGCGTTCCATTAAGCGCTCAGGCCTGCTCGACTTGCTCAAACGAGCGGCTTTTCGGCGAGCTTGACAACTGCATGGAGTCCCGTTACTCTCTACCTAATGAATCCGCGTTTTCTCCTGTGTTATTACGAAACGACCCGCCACTGCGATCAGGATTGTCCCTATTGCATGACGCGGCTCGATGCACCCCCAGAAGCCCCTGAGTTATCGACCGACGAAGCCAAGCGCCTCGTTCTCGATGAACTCAAGCGCATTTGTCCCCAAGGAGCAGTCGCCTTCTCTGGCGGCGAGTTTCTGCTCCGGCCGGACTGCCTCGAACTCTTGGAGCACAACGCCCGGAACGGCCTGTATTCCTTCATTAATACGAGCAGTGTCGGGGTGAATGCCGATCTCGTCCAGGAGGTCAAAGAGATCACACAGGGCAATGTCACGTTCGGCTTCTCCCTTGATTCGGTTGACCCTGATCTCCAGGCGAAGTGCCGGTCGGGAAGCACCGAACTGCTTGAGGAGAAGATGCGCATCTGCGACGAAAACGGGGTGGGCTATTTTGTGCTGGTTACCGTGTCCAAGCTGAATGTAGACACCATCGGCTCGACCCTCGGGTATCTGAGGGACCGCGAAATCCCCACCCTCCGGTCGCCCTTCGTGCCCCGCGGCGCCGCCGGCCGCGCCAGCCACCTGCTCTTCACCAGCGATGATATGGAGCAGAAGATCCATCCCGCTCTCAGGGCTCACTCGCTTTGCTACGTCAGCCACACCCCGTTCTTTGCCGATCCGAACATCGCCAAGATTGGAATGGCCGGACGACAGCTTGCCCTCGGGAATATGGGGTGCCAGGCGGGTCGGGGGTTCATCGGCGTCAGTGCCGAGGGCGACGTGGCACCCTGCGTACACCTGCTTGATTCCGAAGTGCTTTGCGGCAACGTGCGAGATCGGGCCCTTTCCCATATCTTCGAGAACAGCCCCATATTGAAGGGGCTCCGGGAGGGGGGCGTCCTTAAGGGAAAGTGTGCGGTCTGCCGTTACGGCGACTCCTGTCGCGGCTGCCGCTCGCTTGCTTACTATCATACTGGCGATTATCTGGCTTCGGATCCCACCTGCTTCTTTACGCCCGCCGAGCCCGAAGAGCGTTCTCCGCACGAGGAAGAGCAGACCCGCCGCTCTCACGATTTTCTCTTGTACCTCAGCCGTACCGAGCCATGGAGCCGGATTTTTGGACGATGGGGCCGGTTCGGTGTACCGTTGAAGAAGTTCTTCCACCGCTTGAGGGCCGGCGTGAGGGGCAAGCTGAGTTGATCGAGCGGGGGGAGCTTATCCGGCGACGGAAACTCGTCCTTTTTGCTATTGTTCAGGTAGCGCGAACAAGACCGGACGTGGTGATGTCGTAGCGTCGACCGCCGACGAAAAGGGCTCCCCGCGCGTCCGACTCGATCCCCCCAGATGAGATTCCGGTCCCCGTATTGAGAATGACCCGGTCCTCGCCGACCCTCGCCATCTTGGTCTCGTCCAACTGCTCAGTTTCGACCTTCGTCGGATCAAGCCCTGCGTGGCCCGGACGACGCAAACGGGGTGTGTCTGCCCACAGGAGTAGGCGAGGACGGTCCGGTCTGTCAGGCATCTGGAAACAGGTTTTCGATCAGCTCGACGGTCTTTTCGGCGAGCAACTGCCCGGCGTCGGGGCCGAAGGGATTGCTGGCGGGGACCGAGCCATACCCTCCGCCCGTCGTGGACCGGGGGGAGGGGACGTATGTACCGGGGCCGGCAAGCTGGACCAGGAATGTCTGGACCGCCTTGCTCCGCGCCTTTATGTACACCCCGAAGTCCAGGTAGTACTCGAACGGGTTAGTGACGATCACAATGTCGCCCAGCCGCACGACGTGGAGCTCGATTGGCTGGGTCGGCTGTTCCTTGCGGCGCTCGAGTCGCTCGGCGACTCGCCTGTACCAGGCGCTGCGGCGAGCTGTCCGGGTGATATCGACATACCAGCGGGGCTCGTTCCTAAGATCGGGGTTTTGGTCCAGCTTCTTGCGTTCTTCCTCGAATCGAGCGGACCAGGTCTCCGCCTCAGCCAGGGCATCTGCAACCTGGCCTTCGTCCGGCTGCGCGAGCGGCAGGTCGAGCTGCTGTGCGTGATGCTCGACGGTGAGGTCGCCGGCAACCGTGGGCTCGACCACTGCGAGCACCTTGGATACCGCGTCCGAGATTTCTACCGCGACCGCACGACGCTGGTTCTGCCCGGCCAGCTCACGCATCCGCTTTTCGGCCGCCTTGTCGTAGGGCGGTCTGGGCGACTGGTCGCCCGCGGCGCTGCACTGGGGGAGCACGAACAGGTCGTCGCCAAGGCGGCGTCGCAACTCGGCCCGCGTATCGTGCCAATAGTCGGCACTGATCTCGAACCGGTGTTCGTCGATTTGGGAGGGGCAGGGCACATTCACCACGACGCCCGTCAGGTCGCCTGCCCGGTCATAGGTCGCAAGGACGTTCACGCTGTGGTCCTCGTAGCCCTCGATGTGGCTGAGCCGGGGCGAATTGGTGTCGCCGTACATCACGGCCGACCCGTCCGCATAGACGGCACGTCGATTGCGGCCGACGACGGCGTGACCGAGCCCGTACGCAATCTTTCCCGGCGCCCGCGAATTCCATGCCTGCTCGACGGCCGAGGCGATCCGGCCGGACGCGAACTCGACGTACTCCTCTGCGGACAGAATCGGTCGGTCGAAACCGCCGATCGAGTCGAGCAGAGGGCGTATGCGGTCGGGTACATGCATCCCCGGAGCACAGTGCGTGTGGGTGCCGTTCATAATCAGCGAGGTGGTGGGGATCAGGCCGGCCACGCGTTCGCGCACGGCATCCCGGAGCGCTTCCGAGATGCTGATCAGATCGCAGCTGACGAACACTACCGCCCCGCTTCCCGACTCGATCGCCAGCGCGGTCGCTGTCAGCGGGTCCGCAACGCCTTCCGAGATGCGGACATGGAACTGCCCGCGAATGGCAACCGTGCCCTCCGGCGTAATGTCGGCGCTGGCCCATCCGATGCGAAGAGACGGCCCGGGGCTCCCTGTCGTTTCATCTCCACTCGCCGTTGTCGACTTGTTTCCGGTACTCATCAGAAACATCCTTTCCAATCAATATGCCTTGTTGTGTGTCTTCAGCCCAAAAAAGCAAATGACACACCGCTTCCCTCATTTCATCTCGATTTCCAGACCCGCTACGACGGGCGGATACTTTGTGTCCGGGTCCGGATCGAACTCGATCTTCAGTACGCCGTTGGCCGAGCGGGTCTGAAACTCGCGCACGACGCCGCGGCGCCGTCCGCCGGTTTCCCGCGAGAGGTCAAAACCTTCCAACACCGGTTCTCTCTGGAGGCGCACGCCGAACACGCGTTCGCCTTCCCCGGTGTCTTCCGGCTCGGCGAAGTGCAATCTGACGGTGAAAGGAGCGTCGCTTTCGCGGAGCCCTTCCAGAATCAATCGGCGTACGCCCACGATGCCCGAAGCTGCCACCCACGCATGTCCATCGTCCGTGTCGAACAGAAGGGCATGCTGGCGGTACTCCCCGAAATCCGGTGCCCTGAAATATTCGTAGGCAGCCGGTTCGGTTAAATCGCCGATGCTCACCCGGAACACTTTGGAGGTCTTTCGCGGCTCCTCATCGTGTTCGCCAAAGAAGAGGCGGACGTGCCGGGTCGGTCTAGGGTCGAACCGATAGACATGCAATTCCTCGCCTGGCCCTTCGCTTTGGTCCGTGACGGCGTCGCTCCAGTCGTCGCCGTCGGGGCTGGTCTGGATGTGAAAACGCGTGTTTTCTGGGCCGGTCCAGGCCACTGCCATCTTGTCCAGCATTATTTTGTCGCTCAATTCGTACTGAATCGTCGACTGGCGGAATCCTCGACCATGTCCATCGCAAACCGCCTTCCAGAGTGTATCCGGATTCCCGTCTATCGTTGCCTCCGGATTGCCGGTGGTAGAAGCATAGCCCCTTTGCCGTATGCTGTCCCTCACGTCCGTCACGTGAGTCGGAACATCGTCGTCCTCATAGGCAAAGGTATGGATACGCACACGAAGGCCCGGGTTCATGCCGGGCCCACGCTTCGGATAATGAAACCAGAAGACGCCATCCGCGGCACCCCGGTTGCCGGGCGCACCGAAGTTGATTCCGAAATGCCGGAGGGAGGCGGGGTCGGGCGAATCGTAGTCGTCGGCAGACCATATCTCGATTTCGGGCATATGGACCAGGCCGGCGGATGTTTGAAGCTGATAGGCGCAGGAACATGTGCGCGTGTAATCGGGGATATTGAGCACACCATCGGCCGCGATCATGTTGTTGGTGCAACCGGCTCGGACGCCCGAAACGTTGACCGTGCCGGCTCCGGTCTCGAGATCGTGATAGGACGCCATGCTGGAGCGGAAGGTGACTAAGTGTCGGCTCACCTGTTGTGTCCCGCACCTCTTGCCAGCTTGCATACTCCAGGCGGTCTCTGCCCCCGTCACCGGATGTCGGACGGGCGCCCGCTCTCCAGAGAGAATATCGAGACTGAGCGGCAGGATGCGTTTCTCGTTCTCGTGGAGCGCCAACGGGCCTCGGGAACGGCCGGGGTGGGGCCAGTTATAACTGGCGGGAACGGTCCACAGTTTTTTGCCGTCGGCCCCGCGCAGACCCTTGATTGGTTCCACATCGAACTCGTCGGGCAATGTTGAACGTCCGCCGGGACGAGTTCCCTGTACGAGGACATCGTGTTCCTTCGAATAGGACAACCAGGTGCCAAAGGCATGATCGCTATTGCTCCACACCGTCTCGCCCGTTTCCATGTCCAGGGCCATGACTTGCGGGTTCACCTCCGGCTCGATGTTGCGCTCCTTGAGCCAGGACCACACCGCTTCGGAAACAAGATCGATCGCGAAGACTCGCCTTTCTGTCGCCGCTATGGCGTTGTGACGGAAACCGTGCCTCGCCTGGCGCACCCACTTGATCTCACCGTTGGCCCGGTCCATCACCAGCAGATACTCGCTGGACGTCTCGTTCCAGTGCCAGGGTACGTCTCGTTCCGGAACGATATGGTTCGACCCCCTGGGGCTTTCCCGGTCGGGCCTGGGCGGCCGCGGCGCAAAGATATGCGGATAGGCCGCCACAATAAGATGGCCGCTGGCGATGCGGATCGTACCCCATCTCGGGTCGTCCTCGTCCTCGAGGGACACCTGAGCGGCATAGGATGCATCCGAACGCCCCGATCCGGCCTTGCGGCGCAATACGTCTCGGTCGGGCAATTCGAACGTCGCAAGCGTCTCGCCCGTGTCCGGATCCAAACGGAGGCAACGATTCCGATGGATGACATAGATGCCGTCCGGCTTGGACACATACGGACTGCCGACGAAATTGGCGCCGTGATGGCTTGGGAAATATATGGGGCGGCCGCCTGGTCGAAAATCTCGTTCGTGCGCCGGGCTGGTGAAAAACTCTCCGACCCCGGGCAGCTCGACAGACCACAATTCGATTCCCGTATATGCACACCGGGCGCTGATGTGGTCCACGCCAAGGATAATCAGTCGGCCCCCCGCCACTTGCGGAGCGGGCCCGAACATATGGCGCGGCAGGGTTTTTTCGTTGCTGACATTCCCGTAAAAGATGAGCCCCAACGGAGCGCGGACACGCTCGTCGTCCGAATAGACGCGGTTGGTGGAGTCGGAGTACTCATGGGTCCAGACATCCGACCCGGGCAGCCCGCCCGGTCGCCGGATCAGCACATGGTCCACGCCTTCAATAATCTCCGCGTTTTCCAGCTCCGCGTCGTAGGCCGCCGCGGTAAATGCCCGCTTCTCTTCGTCGGACAGGGGCAGAAAAATCTGCCCCCCATAGGGCCGCAAGGGACGAAACAAGGCCCGCGCCAACTCGGCCCCCGGTCCTCGACCGGCCGCCGCAGGGTCCTCCGAAACAATCAAGCTCGCCATATAGGGGGGCAGACGGTGCGAAAAGACGTCGCCCTCCAGTATGGCCACGCGCTCCCCGTACAGACCGGCGCGGCTGTACTGCTCGCGCAAGCTCCGGACCTTCTCCGCATCGGGGTCGAACGCCACGATGTGAAGGTCGGATTGCGCCAGCAATTCCTCCAGCAGACGTCCGGACCCGACTCCGAACATCAGGGCATAGCCGCGGCCGGTCCCGGCATCGGCCAGCAGGTTCGCTGCACGGTCGGTCCACGCGTCACGGGCTCGCGGTCGGTCGTCGTTCGGATGCTTGTGGACGACCGGCTCGCGTTCGCCCGGCCCCCATACATGTATGTGCCCCTGTTCGGTCACGGCAATAAGCCGACTATCAGCCGCCAGCAAGCGCCACACGTCGCCCTCAACCTTTTGGGACCAGGCCTCATTATCGTGCAACTGGTCCGCTCCGGTCCGTATCCGACTCCGGTCCGCCTGGCCCACCAGGTAATTGTCGGTCCTTGCCGTAACGGCGTACCCGGCTCCGGGCTGGGGCACATTGGATGAAAGCGTTGCCCCGGTATTTCGATCGAATACTGCCCCCCTGGCTCGGCCGCCAGAGACGATCAGGCGATCGCCGTCAATTGTCAAATAGCCCTGCGGAGCTATCGTGCTGAACGAAAATGCATTGCGGTAGGCGTCCTCCGACCAATAGCCCGTGCCGGAATTGACCCACCGTTCGTCCCCGGTCTCGGCATCGACCGCGTAGATGTAGATGCCCTCGAACGGCCAAACGCCGGCCGCGAAATAAACGTTCCCCTCATGGACCAGCGGAGCGCCGCGGACCGGCCATACGCTGATCAGCCGGAGGTTGCCCAAGACCATGCGCGTGCTTGGCGCCGCACGAAAGCGCCAGTGCTGCTCCCCAGTTGCGGCATCGAGACAATAGAGAAAACCGTCGTCGGAACCAAAGTACAGTCGCCCATCGCTGTATGCCGGCGCCAAACGAACCGGGCCGTCCGCGTAGAAACGCCATTGCTCAGCGCCGGTGTCCAGGTCGTAAGCGGTCACACTGTCGGTCGTCATCGAAGGCACAAACAGACGACCGGCAGCCGCAACGGGCTCGTAGGACACGTCGAAATCCAGCTTGCCCCGGTCATCCGGCTGTTCGGGCCAGGCCCGCCTTGGTTCAGGCAACTCCAGTGTCCAGTGTGGAAACAGCTCGTCGGGCAGGGCTTCTTCCGCATGAGCCGAGCGGTCCACATCATAACGCCACATCGGCCAGCCGCTCCCGGCTGCGAACGACGCCCAGGTAAACGCCACAACCGGCACACAAACGGCCATCGCCATCCGGCTTGCCAGACTTTTCATCGGATTGCCTCTCCTTTTTGGTCGCGAGCCATCATAACAGGTCTGCAAAGACGGGAAAACAGAGTCGCGGGGCTTGCGCCCCGCCAGTTGCGTCCGCCACATCATTCAGCCGCTACGGCTCCAAGAGGGCCAAGTATAATTCTACACCCGTGTCCCGAGCTTCTCAACATGAAGATCCAATGGCTGGGGGCGTGAACACGGATTGCTTCTTGAACGCATCCACTTCGTTCTGCTGAGATGTTGCCCAAAGGATATGCCCGCTTAGCATCTGTCTTACGGGTCAGGCAGGTTCGATCAAGCGGGCGTGTTGGAGCATCTCCTCCCGGAGTTGCTCGCCGAACTCGCGTCGGGATGCGGAGACTTTTCGCGGGGGCAGGGCGCACACGGTAACCTCGACACCGGGGCGGCCCAGTAGATTCCAAGCGTGGGAAAGGAAGGGGTTATCGTCGAACCAAAGCACCTGGTCTCGGTTCTCGGCGGTCAGCGGTTGGCCGCCGATGGATTCGTAGCGGATGACCAGCGGCTGTACGGTGAAGTCCGGCCCGTCACTGCCCTGCGCCGCCGCGAACAGTGAGGTCTTGAATGGCAGCAGGGTCTCGCCGTTCGAGTTGGTCGCCTCGGGGAAGAAGACCACGCTTCGCCCAGAGCGCAGGCGGTCGCGCACTTTTTCGACCAGTCGGCCGACCCGCAGGCGGTCGCGGCGATTGACGAACAGCGTCTCGCCCGCCGCAGCGAGCTGCCCGATGACCGGCCACCATACGATGGACAGCTTGGACACGAAGACACCCGGGCTGATGGACATCACCACCAGGATGTCCAGATAGCTGGCATGGTTCGCGGCATACAGGGCGGGGTCGGGAAGTTCCGCGTCGGGAGGGTCGAGCTCGACCCGGACAGAGAGCACCCACAGCATAGTGCGTGCCCATAACTGGCGGAGGCGTCGGATAGCCCGACGGCGGGTTTTACGAACCGGGACCAGCCAAAAGAGCCCGGCGACCAGGCCAAATCCCAGCAGGATGATGACGGCTCCCAGGAAGCGAATCGGTCGCATCATGTCGCCGTTTCGTATTTAATCGTCCAACGGGACCCGCCGGAGTCCGGGCGGACAGCGGAAAATCCGGTCGCTCAGGCCGGTGTTGCTGTGGAACTGGTCCAATTCGTAGACCTGTCGGGAATGCCCTTTCCAGTCGATCTGGATTTTTCTGGGGATGAACGTGTCTTTGTCCACCCAGAACGTCCAGAGCTGCTCATAGGTCAGCTCGGGCCGTAGCTCTTCGAGCTCCTCATCGACCTGGTCGTCGGGCGGCGCTCGGTCATCATCATCCGGTTTCGGGGTTATGACCAGCCGGTAGCCCTCGACGGTCTCGACATTATCCTCTCGGTCCCGAACCTCGAACTCGGTCTTTACCAGTGCATCGACATCGAAGAACCGGTCGAGTGCACGGGCCATGCGGCCGCCGGCGGCGAAGACCCAGACGAGGAGGTGGACCTCGGTCGGGTTCTCCTCGGGGTCGCCGACCCGGACGAAATCTGTCCCCCGCTCGAAAATCCAGTAGTCGGACCCGTCCGTGCCGTGGATCAGTTCGGGGGGCTGCCCGAAATTCAGGCGGAACTTGTTGCGCTGCTTGAAGTAGGCCCGGCCCAACATCTCGCCGCGAAACGCGCCCTCCGGGGAATACTCGGACTGACGAATCCAGACCCAGAAATCATCGTATCCGGCAAGCACCTGGCCAACGCGCTTGGCCAGGGTCGTGGCGCTGATGTCCGCCGGCTGGTCGGCTGCGGAGGCAGGGGGGGCCGGGGCGAGTATCAGCAGGATCAGGGTGATGGGCATCGCATGTCGAATATTCACATCGGTGCTCCCAGGACGGTTCCTTGATAGACGAGCTTGTCATCGACATATCCCTGGCAGGCGAACTTGCAGCGGCGGGACCGTATTTCGACGGGCTTGGCGGCAACTACGAATGTGTTGCCCGGCTCGACAGACCCGCGAAATTTCACGTCCTCAACGCCCATAAACCCGATGAAGACATCAGGGGGGTTGCCGATGCTCTCCATGTAATAGTAAGACGTCAGTTGGGCCGACGCCTCGATCTGGAGGGCGCCGGGGAAGAGCGGCCGGCCGGGGATATGCCCTCGGACCCAGAACTCGTCGTGGCCCAGATTCTTGTACCCGACCGCCAGCTCGTTCTCCATGTCCAGCAATGCGATACCGGAGAGCATTTCAAACTCATAACGCTGGCGGTTGTGTGCGCGGATGTCTTCGATGCCGCGAACAGGGTTCTCGACGTCGATGGTCAATGGATCAACAAAAAGTTTCGGGGGCATTGAACATCCTCGGACATGGATATAGAGATAACGTGCGGACTCTTGCCCGCTTCCTTTATCGAGTCTACCAGCGGACCCGCCCGGAGTCAATTGCTTTTACCGGCGGTCGGTATGACGGCGAGCCGGCGCTTCCGGTTGCGATATGAGGACCGTCGCCGTTATTCTTTGTGCCGCAATCCTCGTGTGTGTTTGCTCGCCGCGGTTTCGTTGACGCTTGCATTGTTCAAATCGCCCTGTTATTATTTTGCCAGATTTGGGTTCGAATGGTCCATTGGAGGGTGCCAGGTGGTCGAGCGCAGGAAATCAACGGTGGTTCGTACCGTCGGCGATATCGTGGTCGTCTATTTTGTTGATTCCGAGATCTTCGACGAGATACAGATCAAGTGGCTGGGGAACGAACTGTACGCTCTGGTCGAGGAACAAAGCCGAAACCGGATGGTAATCAGTTTCCAGAACGTTACGCGATTCTCGACCGCGCTGCTCGGCAAACTGGTGAGTCTGAAAAAGAGAGCGGCCGAGAAAGATGGCGACGTGAAGCTCTGTGCCGTCCCGCCCGGGATTATGGACGTGTTCAGAATCACCGGGCTCGATCGAGCGTTCGACATTTTTGACGACGAGATGGAAGCGATCACGGCATTCGGGTCCATCGGATAAAAAATCGGGATCAGGACGCCTGACCGGCCGCACAGGGACTTTCACACAACACTGCTGCTCGCCCCTCGGGAGCGTTTATGGACATTCTCGTTCAGAAATCCGAAATACGCGGGACTGTCGATATCCCCGGCTCGAAGTCCCACACGATTCGCGGGCTCTTTTTCGGCGCTCTGGCCGACGGGACGTCCATTCTCCGCCAACCGTTGGACTCGCTGGATACCAGGGCGGCCGTCTCCTGCTGCCGTTCGCTGGGAGCCGGCGTCGAGCTCGGAGAGGTGTGGACGGTCACCGGCACCGGCGGCCGGCCCGAGATCCCGCCGAACGTGATCGATGTCATCAACTCGGGCACCACGCTGAACATCGCCCTGTCGGCTGCCGCGCTGGCGGACGGCTATACGGTGTTCACCGGCGACGATCAGATTCGGCGCCGGCCGTCGCAGCCGCTGCTGGACGCACTCGCTTTGCTTGGGGCCGAGGCGTTCTCGACGCGCGGCAACGGCTGCCCACCGATTGTCGTGGGCGGCAGATTGCGTGGGGGGCGATGTGAGCTGACAGCACTCTCATCGCAGTACCTGACCAGCTTGCTGATCGGTACGCCGCTGGCGGAGGCGGACAGCGAAATCGAAGTCGCCGAGCTGCACGAGGCCCCCTATGTCTGGATGACGCTCGATTGGCTGGATCGGCTCGAAGTCGAGTACGAACGGGAGGAGCTGGCCCGTTTCAGCATTCCCGGCGGCCAGAGGTTTCCGGCGTTCGAACGTGTCATACCGGCCGACTTCTCTTCGGCCACTTTCTTCTTATGTGCAGCGGCTATCTGCGGCGGACCGATTACGCTTCGGGGGCTGGACATGTCGGACACGCAGGGGGACAAGGCCGTGGTGCAGATGTTGCGTCAGATGGGCGCACAGGTCGAAGAGACGGAACGCGGCCTGGTGGTATCAGCCGAACGGCTGACCGGGGCGGAACTGGACCTCAACGCAACACCCGACGCGCTGCCGGCGCTGGCCGTGACCGCGTGCTTCGCGGATGGCGAAACCCGGCTGATGAATGTCCCCCAGGCCCGCATCAAGGAGACGGATCGCATTGCCGTCATGCGGGCGGAGCTTTCGAAGATGGGCGGCCGGGTGGAGGAACTGGATGACGGCCTGGTCATCCGGGGGGGAGAACTTCGCGGCGCGGATGTCGCTGGGCACGGCGATCACCGCGTTGTCATGGCACTGGCGGTGGCCGGCCTGGCGGCGGCAGGGACCACCCGTGTCTTCGGGGCAGAGGCCGCAGCGGTAACCTTCCCGTCGTTTGTCGAACTGGTGCAGGGATTGGGCGGCGAGATGGAGACTGTCGATGCCCGCCCCGGTGACTGACCGCCGACATCAAGACGCGGGGCGCCCGTGGGAGTTCGCGGTTCATTCATATAGAAGCCGGAGAGCGGTCAGGTTGGGCGTTTGCGGATACGGCTCAGGACATCGTTGATCAGGTAGGAGAAGGCGATCCGAAGCTTGCCTTCGGTCAGATACGTCCCGTTTTCTATTTCCTCGCGTATGCGTTTGAGGCGCATATCTTGAGATCCTCCGTTCTCCACCTGGTCTTCGGGACCGTCTTTCTCAGGGGTACGCTCAATAGCCAGACGGTGTTGGTTCTCCTTCGGTGTGATGTCTTCTTCGAGACTCAATACGGTCCCCGCACGGTACCTGAACATTGCTATCATCTTGCACATATATTTATATCGGCGGAATCCGGCGCCGACTTGAGCAGAAAGGTGGTGCCCGGCCTGGGCAGAACGTTGAAGGCGTAGGTGGGGATGCAGCGGGGGGTTACGTTCCGACTTGCTCGAGCGGGCCAATGGAATCGAGCTTGACGGTCGGGATTTCGGCCCAATGCCAGTCCTCGTCTCTCGGTCCCTCTTCCTCCCGGTACATTCCCGCCCACCGGCGTTTGAACAGCAGGCCGTTCTTTACGATCTGGTACGGGCTATTGATTGCAGGTGAGCCGGATGTGGTCACGTTCTCGAAATGGTACAGTTCGGCCGTTGGATTGTAGAACACCCGCCATCCGGCGGCACGCGCCCGGTAGCAGAAGTCGATGTCTTCGAACTGGACCGGGTTGTACGCCTCGTCCAGCCCTCCCACCTCGTCGACGACTTCCCTTCTCATCAGCCAGCAGGCGCTGATGAGGCACTGGACCTCTTCCTCCCGGTTGAAATCCGGGCTGTCTTTCGGCTCGCCGCGGCCCCGGAAAAAGACTCGACCGCTTTTCGATACGGCGGCACCGGCGCACTGGATGAGGAACGGTGGGAACGGATAGATCAGCTTCGGCCCGACGACGCCGGCCCGTTCATTGGATGCCAGAGACTCGGCCAGCCGCTCGATCCAATCGCAGGAACGGATCACCACATCGTTATCCATGAACGCCACCAACTGGCCGGTCGCCGCCTCGAGGGCCTGGTTTCGCCCGGTCGCCGCGCCCAGATTCGACGAGTTTCGAAGAGTCCGCACCTCGACTCCGGTCTCTTTTGCGCGCTCTTCGAACTGGTCGAAGAGCGCGGGGGTCTCGTCTGTGGAGCCATTATCCAGCAACACCACCTCGAGTGGGCGCCATCGTGTGTCCAACAAGCTGCCAAGGCACCGAGTTGTGTACTCCGCCTTGTTATAAGCGAGGATAATGACCGAAGCGCGCTGTCCGCTAAAGTTCTCCATATCAGAAGCCATTCTACTGCAGGTCGTTGTTTGAGGCAACCGGACTGCCGGACGGTTCTGTCAACTCACGCTCTCCACGGCGATACGAATCAGACGGCCACCCAGCTCCCGCTCTCAGCCGACCGGTATCCGGCATCCATAATATTCTGAATGCGTGCCCCGACCTCGAGCCCCGGCTCGGCCGGCTCGCCACGGGCCGCGGCCGTCACAAAGTTGTGCAGGCAGGCGATGTGTGCCCGCGCCCATCCGATGGACGCCTTACCGGGCAGAAAGCCGCCCGAGTTCGGATAGTTCTGGACCGTGGGGAGCCGGGACCAGCCCGCCCGGTCGCTTGTCAGGTCACATATGTCGAGCCAGTTGGGGTCCATCAGGTTGAACCTCATTGCTCCCTTGTTGCCATGAATCTCAAACCGGAGCTCGTCCTGAGTACCACTCGACAGGCGGCTGGACTCGATGCTGCCGAGAGCGCCGGAACCGGTTCGGACCAGCATAAATGCGGCGTCATCGGCATCGACGGCGATCCTTTTCGTCGCGTCTCCCGGTGCCGGGCGGTCGGGGTATGCGATGGCGGTGGCGCAGGATACCTCGGTGAATTCGCCGACCAGATGGCGCATCAGGTCGATGATATGCGATCCGAGGTCGTACAACGCCCCGCCGCCCGAGATGTCCTTCGAGAAGCGCCAGCCGAACGCCCGGTCGGGATCGACGCTGCCCGCGTGCAGGTAGGCCGCCCGAAAAGTGAGCACCCGGCCGAGGAACCCGTTCGCCGCCAGTTCCCGCGCCTTGAGGGTCGCCGGGAAAAAGCGATTGTGGAACGTGACCTGGTGCGTGCCGTCGTAGTCCTCCATCTCGGCGAGCACTTGGGCTGCTTCATCTGCGTTGGCCGTCAGTGGCTTGTCGCAATAGACGTGCTTGCCTGAGCGGATGGCGGCGAGCAGTTGCTCCTTGTGCTCGCGATTCGGCGTACAGATGTTCACCACGTCGATTTCCGGGTCATCGGTGATCTCCCGAAAATCGGTGGTGGCGACCTCGTAACCGAACCGTTCGGCCGCCGCCTCTGCGGTCTCTCGGTGCGCGGTGCATACCGATTTCAGCCGTATATTCGCCGGCGGCGGCTCATAGTACATGGGAAGATTCAGGTAAGCGTAACTGTGAACCTTGCCGATGAACCCGCATCCGATCATCCCGACGGTCAGCGTATTGTCAGTCATCTTTTCCCTCGCACAGAAACCCGTTCGCATGCTGGCTCCAACTATACATCGGGAGTCGGCAAACGCAAGCTTTTGTCGAAAGCGCTGGCTTGACTGGCCCACGAATTGAAGTAAACTCGGTTTGGTCTTCGCCCGTGAAACAGGAGGTTGTGGGATGCGTCTGATTTACTTCGACATCGACACGCTTCGTGCCGATCATCTGGGCTGCTACGGCTATCATCGGGAGACGTCTCCGAATATCGACCGCATCGCGTCCGACGGGGTGCGCTTCGATCACTGCTTCAATTCCGACGCACCCTGCCTGCCCTCGCGGGCTGGGATGTGGTCGGGCCGGCACGGCATCCACACCGGGATTGTCAATCACGGCGGTACCGACGCCGACCCAAGGCGCGAGGGCCGTGACCGCGGCTTCAAGCAATCATCCCATTATGATCACTGGCCGGTGGTGATGAAGAAAAACGGGGTATATACCGCATCCGTCTCGCCGTTCGCCGAACGGCACAGCGCCTGGTGGTTCTATGCCGGTTTTCGGGAGATGCACAACCCGGGCAAGTCAGGCCACGAAGTAGCCGACGAAGTATTTCCCCCGGCCCTCGAATGGCTGACGAAAAATGGAGGGGACGACGACTGGTTCCTGCACATCAATTGCTGGGACCCGCACACGCCCTACCGCACACCAATGGACTACGGCAACCCATTCGAGGACAGCCTGCCGCCCGACTGGCTTACCGCCGACAGGATTGAGCAGCACCGTGCCGGCTATGGCCCGCACAGCGCCCGCGAGGTGGGTGGATGGGGCCCAAACGACACTGTCCGGTGGCCGCGCCTTCCGAAGGACATCGGTTCGCTTGACGACTATAGGAAATGGATCGACGGGTATGACGCCGGGATCCGCTACGCGGACATGTTTGTCGGGCGAGTGATGGATAAGCTCGAGGAGCTTGGAATCGCCGACGAGACTGCCATCCTGGTCAGCTCCGACCACGGCGAGAATCAGGGCGAGCTCAATATCTACGGCGACCACCACACCGCCGATACGATCACCTCGCGCGTGCCATGCATACTCCGTTGGCCCGGTACGGAGGCAACGACCCTGACAGGGTTGTACTACCAGTCCGACGTGGCGGCGACGATCCTGGACCTGTGGGGCATGGATGTCCCCGAGGGCTGGGACGGGAGCAGCTTCGCCGAAGAGATCAGGGCAGGGGAGGGCGCAGGCCGGAACGCGCTGGTCGCCAGCCAGTGCTGCTGGTCCTGCCAGCGGATGGTCCGGTGGGACAACTGGTCGCTCATCCGCACATACGATACCGGATTGAAGCAGTTCCCGGCTGTGATGCTGTTCGATGTCGAGGCCGACCCGCACTTGCTTCACGACCTCGCCAAGGAAAAGCCGGAGGTGCGCAACCAGGGGCTCGCACTGCTCGAACATTGGCACAGTGAGATGATGCAGACCTCCGACTCCAACATCGACCCGATGTGGAACGTTATCCGCGAGGGCGGCCCATACCACACGCGGGACGCGGTCCCTGCCTACAGCAAGATATTGAGAGAGACCGGGCGGGGTCACCACGCCGATTTCATCGAGAAACACGGCGGGCGGCCCATCGATGAAGTCTGAGCGGTCAGATAGCCGGACGAATTGTTTGGATGTGTGCCGAAATCGGAGTATAATCAAGTGTTATGGATCGAACGCTAATCCATCTGTTTTGTGGTTTGATGGCGGCCCTGATTCTGGCGGGCGGGGCCCGGGCGGAGGTCATACATCTTAAATCAGGCGGCCGAGTCGAGGGAGAGATCATCGAGCGCGAGGACGGACGTGTTCGGATTCGCACCTCCGGGCGGGGGATCGTCACCACCATCGACGAGGCCGAGATCGAATGGATAGACCAGCGGCCCACCGCACGCCAGGTATTTGAAAGGATGGCGGGAGCGTTGGACCCCGATGACGCCGACGGCCACTTTGCGCTTGGAACGTGGTGCCGGCGGCATAACCTTCGGAACGAGATGCAGGAACTCTTCCGGCAGGCCATCGAAATTGACCCCGATCACGAACGAGCCAGGGCGGAACTGGGCTACGTGAGGACGGAAGAGGGGTGGATGACCCGCGACGAGGCAATGGAAGCCCGTGGGATGGTCCGGGTGGACGGGGAATGGATGACCGAGGAGGAAGCGGCCGAACGGGCCGAGGCGGAAAAGGACCGTGAGATGTTGCGGCGAATCAACAACGCAGTCAGTCGTATTCGTTTCGGCTCGCAACAGGAATCGCGGCGGTGGTCGCAATGGCTCAGCGCGTTCAACGATCCGGAGTATGCCGGAACCATCATGGGCCTGTTGGGCAATCGCGACGAGGCGGTCCGTGCCGCCGCCAGTTCATCTCTCGGCGTGATGAAGCACCAGCCCGCCGCCACCCGCCTGGTCAAACTGATGCTGGACGATTCCAGTTCCACCGTGCGCCGGGCCGCTACGGACGCCCTTCGGCACCTCGATACCGAACAGGTCTGTGAGGTGATGCATAGCGTAATCGCGGGCGTCAAGCTGGCCCCCATCCACGACCGAAGCGACCAGGAATTCGCCAAGGTCCTCTACCGCCGACTCGCCGTCGCGTTGGGCGAACTGGGCAACATCCGATCGGTTCCCTTCCTCATCGAAATCCTTTATCCAAACATCGAAATCCAAGTACCTGAAACGCCAACCGGTACCTCCATGGCCCTGGGCGTCGATGAAGTAATAGGTACGCCGAGGATGGGCGATGTCAAAACACGCGGGACATGGTTCGATACCCGCCCCGTCCAAATCGATTCCGACCGGTACTTCTTCAACCAGCCGGCCGAGGACGCACTCCGGCGATTGACCGGCGAGAACCTGGGCGTACTCCCGCGCGAATGGCGGGCCTGGTGGGACGAGCACGGCAGGGCGCTGCTCCGGGAACATGAAGCCCGAAAGCGGGCACGGGATGACGACGCACAACAACTGCTGGAAGAGGTAGAGCGTGGAGCGAACTGACCGGCTGCCGAGCAATCGAGACGAACTGCTGAACGAAATCATCGCGCGAATCGAACTGGAACAGTGGTTTGGCGCCGACCTGTATCCCGTCCGACCGGTTACCGCCGAAACCCAGCCCCCACTCGGTTCATCCCCCGCCGCAGATTCGGACGAAACGACGGTCGATACCTCTGGTGTGAAGCAGGCCCGGTTGGACGAACTGTTCGAGACGATGAAGTCCTGCCACCAGTGCCAGTTCGGAGAGACCCGCAACAAGCTGGTGTTCGGTGAGGGAAACCCAGACGCCCGCCTGATGTTCGTGGGCGAGGCGCCGGGCGCAGACGAAGACCGAAAGGGCCGCCCCTTCGTCGGCCGTGCAGGCCAATTGCTCACCCGGATGATCGAAGCGATGGGCTTGCAGCGCGAGGACGTGTACATCGGGAACATCCTGAAATGCCGTCCGCCGAACAACCGGACGCCTACCCCCGCCGAGATGACGCCGTGCCTGCCTTACATTCTGAAGCAGATTGAGATCATCGAGCCGGAAATCATCTGTGCCCTGGGCGCCGTCGCCCTGAAAGGCCTTTTGCGGGACCCGAGCGTGGCCATCGGGCAGATGCGAGGCACATTCATCGATTGGCACGGTGTAAAACTCATGCCTACATACCACCCGGCCTACCTGCTTCGCTCGCCAAAGCAGAAGAAAGTGGTTTGGGATGACCTGCAGGCCATCCTTCACGAGCTGGGCCTGGAGCCGCCGCAACGCGATACCTGATGGACAATCCACGTTGATTTCCCTACGAAACGCGGAGAGAATCCACAACCGGCGTTATGCCAATGCGTTATGGGTTCGCCCGGACTGTGCCGCCCGCCATTCCACGTAGAGCGTTGGAATCTTGAGACCCGCAACTTCTTCAACGGGCTGAATCACGGTGCCGCAACCATATGCGACACAGCCCCTTATGGATTTAGCGCGAAAAGTCCTCAAATCTGCTCATTTCCGGCACGGTGTTTGCCGAATACTACATCAGAGAGCCGCATGGCGTCTTGACCCGAAGCCAGCCGAGGAGGCCTCAGGATGAAGACTTTCTGGAAGAAATGGTCCGGAGCAGCCCTTGCTGTTCAGCTCACAACGATCGGGGCGATTCTCATTATGGCGACGGCTATTGCGATCCCGGTGATGGGCGAGCAGAGATTGGCCAGAGAGCGTTCACAAGCTTTTGGCGACCTCAGGCGGCTCGCCGCGGACATCATGAATTACCACAAGGATACGGGCGCCTGGCCCGACCAGTGGGCGTTCACGTTCACAGACGGCGATCCCGCCGCCGGGGAAGAAGCCCGATACGGGAACCCCGACCGAGCCGTTCACGTATCCCGCTTCCTCTCCATAAACAAAGCTCGAGTCGAAGGTTGGCGTGGACCTTACATGGGGATGGCCCGACATGATCCGTGGGGGAACCGGTACGTGGTCGTAACCGGGCGGCCGGGGCCATCGCGGCCCGTCCACCTGTGGGTGATCTCCGCCGGGCCCAGCGGAGTCTTCCAAACGGACCCCGATGACACCAGCGTCAAGGGAGATGACCTGGGGCTTCGGCTCCAATGATCTGAGCCGAAAGAGCTCCCCCTTCCATATCCTCACTTTTTGATCTGCGTGGGAATTTTCCGTTAAAGGATTTTCTCCCGCATGTCGATACGGATCATAGGACATTGGGTCCTGCACGGTTCGGTACCACAGGATATGGAGGTAGAAGCAATGATGAAGCGATGGTGGGTTGGGGCGTTTGTGTCGATCAGCGTAATCGTTTTTCTAACCGGCTGCTCGAGCATACAGGGCACGATGCGGAGCCTCGGGCTGGAGTCCAGAAGCGCCTGGATGGCCCGGCAGCTCCAGGAGCAGAACCGGCAGCTTGCTTCCGAAAAATCAGAATTGGAAGCTCGCTTGGCCGCTCAGATGATGGAGGAGCGTGAACGAGGAGACCAACTGGCGAGCTTGAGAACGCAGCTCGAGCGGCAGCAGGCGTCTCTCGACGAACTGAAAGAGGCCCTCACCGCAAGAGCCACCGAAGGCCCCGAAAGGCAAGAACTGGCCCACCCGCGCTGGGAAGATGTCGCCGACCAGCTCCGCGGCTTGGGCACGCCAATCGTCACCGACGACGGCAGGCCCGGTATCCGGCTGGAGGGCGATATCCTGTTCGATCCGGGCGAGGTCGATGTCGAAGAGGGGGCCAAGAACCTGCTAAGCCGGGTCGCCCAAGAGGTCCGAAGTCTGGACAGAGACATCGTGACCATCGTCGATGGCCATACCGATTCCGACCCGCTGAACAGGGTGAAGCATCTCTACGGTGATAACTACGGCTTGGGAATGGCCAGGGCAAACAGCGTCGCACGGCTGCTGGTAAGCCAGGGTGTTCCCCAGAACAAAATTATTACCCGCAGCTTCGGCCCGGACGTTCCCGTCGCCGACAACGAGACCGACGAGGGCAAAAAGCGGAACCGGCGTGTGGATATCACGTTCGCCTTCACGGACTCGGACGGGATCACGCGAGGAAGTGAAAAATAACTGCTAAAGACAGATTGTCGCTCCGGTGACGGGACTCCCCCATCCCGTCTACCCCACCGACACGCACGGGACCTCCGGAAGGGTCCCGTGTGTGTTTTTTATCGTCTGGTTCGGAAAAGCAATCCCTCGGGAACGTCATTCCCACCAGTAGGTCTGGAACTCCTCGAAGGCCGAGAGCAGGGCATCGACGTTCTCGGGAGGGGTCGGGGGATAAATCCCGCAGATGAACGACAGCCCGCCATCGGGCGAGCCGAGCTTGCGGGTCTCCTCCTCAATCAGGTCGCGGATTTCGCCCGGTGTGCCGAACGGGATGATCTTCTGGCGGTCCACGTCCAGCTTGATGCAGCACCGGCCTTTGCTACCTCTTTCCTGCTCCGGGTCTACTCGCTCCGATACTGGTAAACCTTCCTTGTGATGGTAAATTTCGAGAGCGGAATGGTCCGTTCGAGTCGGGTGCCCGCCTCTCGCACAGCATCTGTCACATCGTTGGTCGTAATCAGCACGCCTCGCGGGGCCAGCTTAACGATGTTTCTCACCAATCGCAGTTCGTCGGCAGGAGACACAGCCGACATCTTGCCGTAGGGCAGGTTGGTCAGCACCAGGTCGTAGTTGCCGCCCACCTTCGTTGCGTCCGCCTGTTCGGCGGACGCCGGGAACCCGAAGTAGAGCAGGTTCGCGTTCGTCGCCCCGACCATCTTTTTATTGAGATCGAAGCCCGACACATGTGCACCGAGGTCCGCCGCGTTCATCAGCAGCGTGCCCGACCCGCAGCAGGGATCAACCACCCGCTCGCCCCCGCGCACTTCCAGGTTACAGACGGCCCGGGCGGCTTGATCGGGGAGGGCGGACGAACAGTCGTGGAGCTTGGCGACAAATCGCTTCCACTGCGGAACGTCCATCTCCAGTGCCCGGCCGAACCACACCCCCTCGGGTGTCGCGTAAACCGTGAAGCGCTCGCCGGGATCGTCGAGGTTCGGGCGGCCTTCGATTGCCAGTGCGAACGCGTTCGCGGCCTCACGGCGAGAGAGCTTCAAACCGCCCGGCAGCCGGACGACATCGATGGCGAACTCCTCCGCCGCCAGGCCCAGTCGGCGAACTTGCTCGCAGGCCGTCTTGACATCCGGCCCCTCGGCCAGCAGCTCGATGCCGCCGGCGAGATAGCCGGTACGTTCGAGCCGAACTCTCTGGTCGGAAGCGACCAACCGATAGGCGATCTGCTCGGCATCACAGAAGGCCGCGGCCTCCGCCCGGGCCAGGTCCCGGCTCCCCTCGTCGCCGGCAAGCTGATAGATATATCGACCGGTCACGTTTCGGCTCCGTCGGGGATTGGCTCCCGCCCGACCCGCTGATAGTCGAACTCAGAGGCGAACTGCCGCACCAGTTTCCCCTTCACCTCGGCCATCGGGATGTCCCTGCCCAGAAGCTCCCGCATGCTGGTCACGCCCTTGTCGGCAATCCCGCAGGGAGTGATCAGGCGAAAGTGCTCCAGGTTGGGGGCGACGTTCAAAGCCAAGCCGTGATAGGTGATCCACCGCTTGATTGCGACGCCCATCGCGCAGACCTTCTCGTCGCCGACCCACACCCCGGTCAGCCCGTCCTCGCGGCCGGCCTGGACCCCGTATTCGGCCAGCAGTTCGATGACCACTTGCTCCAAGCTCCGGAAATAGCCGTGTACATCCCGCCGGTGTCCCACCAGCCGCACTATCGGATAGGCGACGATCTGCCCGGGGCCGTGATAGGTGACATCGCCGCCCCGGTCTGTCCGCCGCAGTTCGACGCCCTGCGAGCTCAGATAGTCTTCGTTGAATAACACGTGTTGAGGGTCTGCACCCCGCCCCAGTGTGATGACCGCCGGGTGTTCGACCAGGATGAGGCGGTCCGGCTCGTCATCGTCTTCGAGGATGGCGGCGTGGACCTCCTTCTGGATGTCCCAGGCGGTATCGTAGTCGCACCGGCCCAGATCGACAACTGCCAGTTTTCGTTCATTCGTCATCAGTAACCTCCGGGCCAGATCATAGCAACGCGGGGGGCGTCGGGCAAGCTCTCGACATTTGACATCGGTGGCAAAAGGATGTATCCTCATTGGGTAGCGGAGAGGAGAAGACAATGGCCCTACCCAGCGACACGATCACCATCGAGAAAGCGGAAAAGGGTTATGTGGCCCGGACTTCCCTACTGGATGACGTTGAGGGGAGAGGTCACTCCGAGGCCGAGGCGAAGGCGAACCTCGAGCTGGCAGTGCGGGCCTATGTGCGCATGGCCGACGATCTCGACAAAGAAGTGCCGGAAGAATTGCGCAGGCCAATTACCATCAAAAGAGCACTTTACATCGTCATCTTCCTGCTCATCGCATTCATGATCCTGGTCGTTGCGGGCCACCTGGGCGACATGCTCCGGTGATCCGTTCATTGCGTGTCTCTGGCAATTGGGAGGGAAAGCTATGACCGAGAAGAAGGTCGGGCGGGTCGTCCACTATTTTGGCAACATCGGTGTGGCCGGGATCGAGCTCGAAGACCAGCTCGACGTCGGCGATACGATCCACATCAAGGGCCACACCAGCGATTGGGTCCAGCCGGTGGGCTCGATCCAGATCGAGCACGAAAGCGTCGAATCGGCCGGGCCCGGTCAGACCATCGGCCTCAAGGTGAAGGACCACGCCCGGGAACACGACGACGTTTTCAAGCTCGTCGAAGAGTAAAAGAAACCGGCATCGTTCCGCCAGCCGCTGCAAGGCACATCGCGGCCCGTGTCAGCCGATTTCCGCCAGGATGGCGCGAACCCGTTCGGCGTAGCGGGGGAATGCGATCTCCGGGTCGGGAATCTCGGGAGCCCACTTTTTCTCCCATTCGTAAGCCAGCCAGCCGTCGTACCCGCCATCTTTCATCACCCGAATGCACTCGCCGATGGGCACGTCGCCATCGCCGATCAGAGCGTGGACAGATTCGCCGTCCTCGTCAATGGCGCTGTCCTTGAGGTGGGTATACCGGATCCAACGGCCCAGGTTTGCCCACGTCTGCTCGGCCGATTCGCCGCACATCCGGTAGGGGTGGTTGATATCCCAGATGGCACCGATGTTCGGTTCGGTGGCCGCATCGAGCACCGAGGCGAGCTTGTCCGAGGCAATCCAGTCGTCGTGCGTTTCCACCAGGACCGACAGGCCGTGTGAGGAAGCGATCCGGGCCATACTGTCCAGCATCCCGGCCGCCTCTCGACGGGCCTCGTCCTCGCTGCGTGTTCCGTTATAGCCCCCGAAGACCCGGACGAATGGAGCGCCCAGAACGGCTCCGATATGGACGAAACGCGTCAGGTTCTCTAAACTCGCGGTCCGCTCCTCCTCCGAATCGCGCAGCAATCTGCCCGAACTCGACATGCAGGGGACTTCCAGCCCGGCGGACCGTATCTTCTCGGCGGTTGCCCCGAGGCCTGAGCTGAACTCGGGGCGTTTCCAGAGGTCCATCTCCCCGGCGCAGCCGCGGAAATCGATCCCATCGAACCCATACTGCTTCGCCCCTTCGATCATCTGATCGAGCGTCCAATCGGGGCATCCCAGGGTGGTGAATGCGAGTTTCATCTATCTGTATCCTCGGTTCGGCTATTGCTCCTGGCCTGTTCGATGTCTTCTTCGAGCCGACATTCCTGCATGGCCTGACTCTCGTTGGTCGAGTACATCCGCTGGCGTGCCATCAGCAGATCGAAGTCCACCTTATGGGCGTCGAACTCGGGGCCATCGACGCAGGCGAACTTGGTTTCGCCCCCGACCTCGACCCGGCAGCCGCCGCACATCCCGGTACCGTCGACCATAATCGGGTTCAAGCTTACGATGGTCTTTATGCGGTGCGGTCGTGTCTCCTCGGCCACCGCCCGCATCATCACGCTCGGGCCGACGGCAATGACGCGGTGGATGCTCGTCGCCCCATCCCGATCGATCAATTCGGCGAGGGCGTTGGTGACGAACCCTCTCCTGCCCCGTGAGCCGTCGTCGGTAGTGACCAGCAGCTCGTGCGAGAAGGTGCGCATCTGTGCCTCGTAGAACAGCAGGTCCGCCGTCTTCGCGCCGATGACGCTGATTACGTGGCTTCCCGCCGCGCGGAATCCCTTGGCGATGGGATGGATTGCGGCGATGCCCACGCCACCGCCCACGCACACCACGTTCAGGTCGCCCCGGATATCCGATGGATGCCCCAGCGGGCCGACCACGTCGGGTACCCGATCGCCCGGTTCGAACTGGCCCAACTCGTATGTCGACTTGCCGATCTCCAGAAAGACCAGCGTGATCGTGCCCTGTTCATGGTCAAAGTCGGCGATTGTCAGCGGGTATCGTTCGCCCTCCTCGCGGTTGCGGAGGATGACAAACTGGCCCGGCGCCGCGTTGGCCGCGATGTGCGGAGCGGCGATAACGACTTCCTTGGTTTTTTCGGCGATCACCGCCTTCGTCAATATCTCGTACAAGCTCTTACTCCAGCACGTTTGGGTTTCGTCGGGATTGTAGCGAACCACCCATGTAGCGTCAAGACAGCCAGCCCGATCTGGTTTTATGAAAGGGACGATGGGGCGAAAAGGTTAGAACTTCTTCCCCCGGCGTTCGTCGATCTCTTCGCGAGAATAGTGCCGGCCCCGGTCCATCCCCGGACATCGCCGGCTGGTTCGAGCCCAGGTTCGTTGTGAGCGGAGAATCTGCCGCCAGAAAGGGAACGTCCGGCACTGAATCGGTCGGACTGGATAGACCAGGCAGCCCCGATCCTGCCCGGCCCACAGGACGCAGTCGCCGTTCGGTCGTTCGGTCAGACTGCGGCGGAATCCCACCCGGCGGACGTACATCTCGGCGAACTCTTCCGGGGACAGACCCAGGTGCGAGGCCATCCGGCGAATTTCATCGCGGGTTACCCATACGTAGCCCGGCTCGCCGCGACAGCAGTCGCCACACCGGCGGCACTCGAACCTCAGCCCTTCGGCGTACCACCGCTGTGATGTGTTGTTCTTATCCGGCGCGGTCATTGAATTCCGGGGGGCCCTCGGAGGCGTGTGCGGGGGAAATGCGGGCGGAATACAACGCCA
>PUPC01000292.1 GCA_003553185.1 Planctomycetota bacterium
GATGGGCCTGTTATCGAGAAAATTGGTTGAAGACGCCGGCGTCGATGTGGACAAACTCGTGGAGAAGCTCGTGGCCAACGCGGCGGCGGAGCTTACCACGTTTTATTATTACACCCCTCTCCGCGTGAACCTGATCGGTATGGAGGGCGAGGGGCTGAAGGAGATCGCCGAGGACGCGCGGATCGAAGACCGGAACCACTTCGAGGCGCTCGTGCCGCGAATTTACGAACTGGGCGGCGAACTGCCCAACTGCATGAAGGAGTTCCACGACTTGTCGGCCTGCCCACCGGCAAGACTGCCCGACGACCCGACGGACGTCCGCGCCATCCTGAAGGTCTTGCTCAAGGCAGAGCAGTGTGCGGTCAAGGGCTACACCGAACTGTGCCACATGACCGCCGGCAAGGACCACCGCACCTACGACCTCGTCCAGGCGATCCTCAACGAAGAGATCGAGCACGAGGCGTGGTTCGCCGAGTTCCTGGCACAGGGGCCGTCCGGACACTTCCGGCGCCGGCAGGTGGGCGAATCGCCATTCGTGTCTAAGTTCCTGCACCCGTAACAGAGCCGATGAACCAAGGAGATGCGGGTTGTCCTCCGGGACAACCCGCTCCTCCGTCAACGCCAGGCCATCCCCGTCCAACCCCTGCCGCTCCCCGCGTCCGGGACACAGCAAGGCCCGCCGAACCGCCAGCGATTCAGATTTCCAAAAAAATGCTTGACACGCGCACACACCGGGCACATAATGCGAGCGAAGCGGCGAAGAGCACGTCGGTCTGCTCTCTATCTACACGTCGGGGGAAGCCGGAAGGAGGGGTTGGCCATGAAGCGAGCGTCCATTGCAACCGCAATCGTTATCTGCGCAATCATCCGGCCAGCACCCTGTTTGGGCGGCGGGGCCGAGGTGGTATTCCGGAACGCATCGCCCGGGGTAGTGCTTATCCAGGACTTCGAAGGCCACGGCTCCGGCGTGGTGCTGAACAGAAGCGGGATGATCCTGACCAACTACCACGTGGTGAACACTCCGCTGCCGCTGGAGGTGACCGCCGAGGTCTTTCGTGGCGGGCGGAAAACGACGGCCACGTTCAAGGACGTGTCGGTCCACCTGGTACACAAGGAATACGACCTGGCGATGGTGCGGGTTAATCTCCCGCCCGGGGTCACGATGCAGCCCATTCCCCGGGCCACCCGTCTCCCGGCCACCGGGTCGGACTGCTTCGTGATCGGCAACCCCGGCGGGGTCCAGGGCGAGGCGCTTCGGAACTCGATCTCGACGGGCATCATCGGCGCCGCCGAGCGGGTCGTCGAGGGCAAGACATACATCCAGACGACTGCCCCGATCAACCCGGGCAACTCGGGCGGGGCGCTGGTCAACCGGCAGGGGCAACTGATCGGGATCGTGACCTTCATCATCTCCGATACCGAGGGCATCGGCTTCGCCATCCCCATCACCGAGGTCAAGACCGACGAATTTATCCCGCCCCGCGAGCGCCGGGGAGACCTCCAGAAGGCGCGGGAATACGAGCGGATCGGCCAGGAGTTGTACCGGCGGTCGCGCGAGTTGGAGGGCGAGGAGCGAGAGTACGCGCTTGCCCTGGCCTACATCGCGTTTCGGCTGACCCTCGCCGAGTGGCCGAACGACCCGTCGCCGTTCAATAATCTGGGCCAGGTTTACGTGGACATGAAAGAGTATGAGATCGCCCGGCACTTCTACCAGAGGGCCGTCGAGCTCGATGGCGGCGAATCGCCGCTGTACCTGAGGATGCTGGGCCTGTGTTGGGCACAAACCGGCGAACTCGACAAGGCGAGGCGAATCTGGAAGCAGGGGATGCTCCGCCAGGGGAATAACTGGGCGCTCAGCGCGTGTGCCGAGGACCTCGCCATCACCGCGATGAACGTCCAGCAGTTCCCGGCGGCCGCCTACTATATCAAATGGTCGTTGGCGCTCCACCCGGGCCACCACGAACGGCGGCCCTTCCGCAACAACCTCTACCAACAGGCCGTCAATCAACTCGACGGCGCACAGGCCAACTTAATCGTGAATAAGACCGACGATTTCTCGTTCGAGGAGCTGGCCCGCTTCACCGACGGAGCGGTCAAGGTGCCCGAGCGCATCGACATGACACGTCCGGCAAGGGGCGAGGAACCGGAAGACCCGGCGCCGCTGCCAAGGTTGGGGCCGCAGGACGGGGCGCTGCCCGCAATGACCGGCGAAGTGACCGTGATCCTGAAAGACGGCGAAAACATCAGCGGGTCCGTGTTCCGGAGCCGACCGCAATCGGTCACCATCCAAGCGGACGGCGCGCTGCGAGCCGTGAGGTGGGAGCAGATCGAGCGAATCGAGCAGGAAGGCCGCGTGCTGTTCCCTGTCCCTGATGACGACGATTGAGGCGCACTCCGCACCCTCTTTCGGAACAGCGGGGAGTGTTGTTGTGTAGACCGCCCCCTTCGGCATCCACACCGTTCCGACGGCGCTCGGCATCCCGCTCTGCCCAGCCCCCAGATTCGGGAGCCGCGGGGAGGGAAGCACTGCAAGGCGTAGAGAAAGACATACCCTGAGTGGCACACTTTGCTTGATGCTATCCTTCGCGATTCGCATTGGAAATGTCTGCGAAGGCATGCTAAGATGTGTGTGCTATCATCGAGTTCTGATTGAGCAGAGGAGCGACCGGTGCCGGGTGACCCTTCCCCGATTTATATCGACACGCAAAAGAATGACGAGGCGCAACTTGCCCTGAACGGCGTTGAGGTGCGCCCCCGTCGAAAGCTGATCGCGTTCGGTTGGTATGGAGGAAAGTATTCGCACTTGGGCTGGCTCTTGCCGCTATTGCCCGAATGCCATCATTACTGTGAACCGTTTGGGGGGTCGGCAGCCGTCCTGTTGAACCGGCCGCCTGCTCCCGTCGAGACCTACAACGACATCGACGGCGAGCTGGTCAACTTCTTCAATGTCCTGCGCAATCAGACCGATGAATTGCTCAAGGCGATATCCCTTACCCCGTTTTCGCGGGAGGAGTTCTGCCGGGCTTGCGCGGAGGCCGATGAAAACATCTCGGATCTGGAGCGGGCACGCCGGTTCTTCGTCCGCGCCCGTCAGGTTCGGACCGGCCTCGCCCAAACGGCGACCCTCGGGCGATGGGCAAATTGCAAACAGACCAGCAGGTCGGGGATGTCCGGGGTGGTATCGCGCTGGCTCGGCAGTGTGAAAAAGCTGCCACACATCGCCGAAAGGTTGCTACGAGTCCAGATCGAGGACCGGCCGGCCTTGGATTGCATCCGCCTCTATGATGACGAAGACACCCTGTTCTACTGCGATCCGCCATATCCGCACGAGTCGCGAGGGGACGGCAAGGCGTACGGGTTCGAGATGGACGACGACGAACACCGTGAACTGGCGAGAGCCCTTGTCGAGGCGAAGGGCAAGGTGGCCATCTCCGGGTACCGATGCGACCTGATGGACTCGCTCTATGCGGACTTCCACCGCCACGACGCGCCCAGCAAGAACTGCCACTCCGTCAAGCAGAAGAGAGCGGAAGCTTTGTGGGTGAACTACTGAACAAGGGGCGGCATGGGGCAACCGGACCATAAGACGGCCAGAAGCCGACTGGAGCGCGAATTTGAGCGCGTAGACCGGGATGCGCTCAGGGGGAAATGGCCTCGGATAAGTGAGCGGTTGAAGCCCCATTTCGATCGAGTATTCGACTCCGGCACACAGGCATACCGGGAAGTACTGGTCGGCTGTGTTCTTGTCCGCTTGTTGGACAAAACCATAGACGTTCACAGCCCTTATCTGAGCCATGGAGAAGATGCATACAGCGGGCGGTCGCTCGACGAGAAAGTCGTGAATCCGTTCTTAAAGGACCACAACGTCCCTTCGTCCAAAGGCCCCTTTCTGTCCACGTTCCGGCGGTCGGTCGGGTTTGTCGAGTCAACACGCGAAGGGCTGCGTGACAAGGCAGGGTTCGACTCGCTGCTGGCCCTGATAGACTACCTGGCGGAGGAGCAGGACGACGACCGGTTGGCCGGATTCCTGCGGTATCTTCTGTACCGGTTTTGGCGGTTGCGTAACGAAGCCGAGATCCCGTTATCGCGGCCGCAGCGGCTCAGTTTGGAACAGTATGACAGGTTGCTTACAGGCCTGTTGGATACCCCGAGCGGCGGCCGGTTTCCCGTATTGCTTGTGGAAGCTACGTTCCGCACCTTGAACGACCACTTTCACCTCGGCTGGGAAATCCAATCCCAGGGAATCAACGTTGCCGACGGCCCCTCCGGTTTGGGGGGAGACATAACCATCCTGGAAGGCGAGCTGATCCTCCTCGTTGCAGAGATAACGGAAAGACGGGTCGACAGGAATCGAATCGTCACCACATTTCAGACGAAAATATTGGAGCACTCGATCGAAGACTATCTGTTCTTCATCAAGGATGCCCCCGTAGAAGACGATGCGATCGAGCAGGCGAGGCGATATTTCTCACAGGGGCATGAAGTCAATTTTATTGTGATCCGTGACTGGATCCGAATGGTGCTGGCGACGATAGGCAAAAAGGGGAGGGATGCATTTTGCCGGAAACTAATCGAAACACTCGATAGCCCTGGGGTGCCTTCCAGTCTCAAGGAAGCGTGGAACAACCAAATCGCACACATAACGTCCGGTTAGCATTCGAGCTTGCGCGGGCTCATACCGGTTGATGAAGTGCATCCGGGTGGGAGACGCTGAATAGCGGGCGGTCCCTGATCCGCCCTTCCGCCCAAAACGAATAATTTCATTTGCGCTCTCCCCGTTCATCCATTACAATCACCGCACCTGTCAGCATTGCGGAATCGGCGGTGGAGTACGCTGACGAGGATTGGATGGACGCGGCAATCCCGGCCTGCCCGAATACGGCACGAACGCGATACTCTCTTGGAGGTGCGCAGATGGTGCAGAGAAAACGAATCCTGTGGACAGCGGTTGTATGCCTGTCGGCCTTCATCCTTGTTGCCCTGCCCGCCTGCCCCGAGAGGGAACCGGAGCCGGCCCCGCCCGAGCCCGAGGTCGAGGAGGTCCCCGACGAACCGGTCGAGGAGCCCGAGCCGGACGAACCGCCCGAAGAGGAGGAGATCGAGCCGGAGGTGGACGAGCCGGCGTTCCTCGTGCCCGGCCCGCCGGTCGAGGTCGACAGAGAGCCGTTCCAGTCGGACCTCGCGTTGAACGTGTACGAGGTCGCCGAGGAGGGCTGGTTCTGGCAGGCCGCCATCCGGGCCGGCACCACCGGTGAAGACCGGGGACCGGTGCCCGTCCGGGCGGACGGGCGATGGTTTGTCACCCCCGCCGAAGGGGTCTCCGACGAGACGCTCCCCGACTTGGCCACCGCACTGGCCGATGCGAACGTGACGGCCCTGTCGCTCCGAGGGGCGGAGGGAGTCACCGACGAGGGGCTGTCGGCGCTCGCGAATATCCCCCGCCTCAAGCACCTGAACCTGGCCGACACCGGGATCACCGGCGAAGGGCTGGACCACCTCGCCGAGCTGACCGACCTGACCGCGCTCGATCTGACGGGGACCGGGATGACCGGGGCCGACCTGCCCAAGCTCGCCCCGCTCACCGAACTGAACGAGCTGTGGCTGGGCAAGATGAAGATCGAAGGCCGGAACCTCGCCGAACTGGCGGCAGTCCCCGGGCTCGAGCGGCTCTCGCTCGCCGGGGCCGAGATGCCCGACGACGCTCTCGCCGACCTCGCCAAGCTCGAGAACCTCTCTGCACTCGACCTGAGCAACACGCCCGTCGGCGACCACGCCATCCCGCACCTGGCGGACATCGAAAACCTCACCGAACTCCGACTCCGACACACCCGGGCGTCCGACACGGGGATGGTCTTCCTCGGACAACTCACCGACCTGCACGTGCTGCACCTGGCCGGCGAGGAACTCACCGACGCCGGCATCGCCCACCTGGACGGGCTCACCGGCCTGCACGAGCTGGCACTCGAATGCCGCAGGGTGACCGACCTCGGGCTCGGATGGCTCCGGCCGATGACCGAGCTCCGCTCGCTGCGGCTGTACGACCACGCCGCCACCGGACAGGGACTCGGCGAACTGACGACAATGCGCTCGCTCCGCGAGGTGCTGGTCCAGGGACGGCTGGACGATGAGGGAGCGGCCGCTCTCGCACGGCTCGAGGGGCTGACCGACGTCATCCTGCTCGGGACCGAAATCACCGACGCGGGCCTGGCCGAGACGGCCCGCCTGCCCTGGCTGCGAACGCTGTCGGTCCTCGGCGTGGAACGGGTGCAGGACTACTCGCTCGAAGATTTCGCAGACGCCGGCGAATTGAGACAGTTGGTCCTCACCGACGCGCGGCTCGAGCCGGCCGGCCGGGAGCTGGTGGAGCGGATGTGCCTCGGCTTCCCCGTCGATGAGGACGAGCTGGAGCCGCTGAACGAGGTCAAACGACTGGCCCTGGCCGGGGCACTGCCGGGCGACGACGCGCTCGGCTACCTGGCCGGACACGAGAACATCGAGGAGCTCACGATCGCCTGCGAAGGAGTGACCGATGCCGGCCTGGCGCACATTGAAGGGCTGCCCGCTTTGAAGCGGATGAAGCTCACCGGGACCAATGTCGGCGACGACGGTATGGAGCACGTCAAGACACTGGCCGCTCTCGAGCGGCTGGACCTGTCCTGGACCGACGTCGGCGATGCCGGCCTCGTCCACCTGAAGGAACTGCCCGAACTGAGCTGGCTGGACCTCACGGGCTCCGCCGTGGCCGACTCGGGCCTCGAGCACCTCGCCGCGTTCGAGGCGCTGGAGGAACTCCGCCTGTCGGGCGACGAGATCACCGACGACGGGATCGCCAAACTCGCCGGGATGGAGGAACTGAAATCCCTCCGCCTGGCCTGCCCCAACCTGACCGACGCGAGCTGGGAGCACCTCGCCGGGATCAATGGGCTGGAGCGGCTCGAAATCCACGAGAACCAGATGCCGGGCGAGAACCTCGAACAACTCGTCCACCGCCGCTCGCTACGAACCCTCGAGGTCCGGGGCGGCATCACCGACGAGGCGTACCGGAGACTCGGCCGGCTCACACATATCACCGCCCTGCGATTGATCGATCCCGAGATTACCGACAAGGTGCTGCCACGGTTCGGGCGGCTGGGCCAGCTCGAAACCTTCTGGCTGGTCGGCGCCGATGCCGTCGAGGACCTGTCCGAACTGCCGTTGGACGAACTGGGCAACCTGCGAGAACTTGTCGTGACCGGGACAAGGGTCGGCCCGGACGGAACGGCCCGGTTCGAGAGAGTGTTCGGGCGGCCGGGCCCGGCCGACGTGCCCGACTCCTTCGCGGCGGTGGCCACGCTCTGGCTCGGCGGCGCCCGCCTGGAAGACGACGGAGTGCGCGGCTTGGCCGGGATGGACCGGCTGGCCGACCTGCGCATCCGCCGGGCCGCCATCCGCCAGGACGGCGTCCGCCGCCTCGCCGAGCTCCCCGCCCTCCGAAAGCTGTCGCTCCGGGACACCCGCATCGGCGACGAGGGAGCGGCCGCGCTGGCCGGGCTGGACCGGCTCGAGGACCTCGAACTGCACGACACGGGCATCACCGACGACGGGATGGCCCACCTGGCCGAACTGACCGGGCTGGTCCGCCTGGTGCTGGGCGGCTCGGGCTTCTCCGAAGAGGGGCTCGCTCATTTCGAACCGCTCCAGGCACTCGAAGAACTCCGCCTCCGTCAGCCCGAATTGACCGAGCAGGGCTGGACCGCACTCTCCCGGCTGGGGGACCTCGAACGGCTCTCCGTCCACCGCAACAAGGCCCCGGGCGAACGGCTCGGCCAGTGCCGGCAGCTCCGCGAGCTGGAGGTACACGGCGGGCTGACCGCGGACGCCCGTCGGAGCTTGGCCGCACTCAGGCAGCTCCGCTCGCTCATTTTACACGACACCGAAATCGACGACGGCTGCCTCGTCGAGATCCGCAACATGGCGGGCCTCCAGGTGCTGAAACTCCAGGGCGCCGAGAAAATCTCCGACGTCGGCCTGGCCAACCTCGGCACACTCGATGAACTGAAGGAGCTCGACCTGACCGACACCAAGATCACCGGGGCCGGCCTGGCGGGGATGGCCGACCTGGATAACGTCGAGGTCCTGCGGCTCAGCAACACCGAAACCGACGGGGCCGCCCTGAACAACATCAGAAGGTGGAATAATCTCCGAGAACTCGACCTCGACCGCACCAAGGTCGACAACCCGGGCCTGGCCAACCTCGGCCGCAACGAAAACCTGAAGGTGCTGAACCTCCACGACACCGATGTGGACGGCGACGGGATGACACAACTCGCCGAACTCGCCAACCTCGAAGTCCTCGATCTCGGCAAGACCGACGTCGACGACGAAGGCCTGGAAGCGCTCGCCGAACTGGGCAACCTTCGAGAACTCAACCTCGCCGAAACGTCCGTCACCGGAGCCGGACTGGAACACCTGAAGAACATGACCGCGCTGCGGCGGCTGAACCTGCACCGGATCGAGCTCGATGACGACGGGCTCGCACACCTGAGCGAACTCGCCGAACTCGACACCCTGGACCTCAGCCGGACAGACATCGGCGACGACGGGCTCGCACACCTCGCCGGACTCGAAAACCTGCGCGTGCTCGTCCTGAACCATACCGGCGTCACCGACGAGGCCGTCAAGACCCTCGCCGCCATGCCCGCCCTCGAACGAGTCGCCCTGGGCAACACCGAGGTGAGCAGCGACGGCCGGGAAGAACTACAGAACGCCCGACCGGACCTCGAAACCCGGTAGCACAGACCCGGCCCCCACCGACCGGGCCGAACAGGACCGCCCATACGAACGTGACCGGTGCGCCCGGGGGCGGGCGATATTGAATCCGCGCCCGGCCCTGATATAATCCCGCCATATTCACGTGCCGACCCAACACCGAAGGAGACGACTATGCCGCTGGACGATGTCATTGTATCGAAGACGATTGTGGAACAGTTCTCGAAGAAGCTGCTCGACCACCTCGAGGTCGATGTCGCCGTGGTCGGCGGCGGGC
>PUPC01000351.1 GCA_003553185.1 Planctomycetota bacterium
CCCAGAAACGCGGGAACAGCGCCACCCTGCTCGACGCCGCACTGGAGGGCGCAGAGGGCGCGGGAGCAGACATCGAGCGCATCCGCCTCGGAGACCTGGACTTCGTGGGATGCCAGAACTGTGGATACTGCTCAAAACACGGCCGATGCGTCATCGACGACGACATGAGCATCGTTTACGACGCCCTCGAACAACGGGACGTCATCCTGCTGGCCGCGCCTATCTACTTCACCTCGCTGTCCGCCCAGAGCAAGGCGATGATCGACCGCTGCCAGCCGTATTGGTCGAGGAAGTATCTGCTCGAGACCGAACTGCCGAAGCCGGACCAGGTGGGCGGGTTCATCTGCTGCTGCGGCTTCAAGGACGACCGGTTCCTCCGCTGCACCGAGCAGATCGTCAAGACCTGGTATTTCATACTGGACTCGAAGTACCCGGGCTGCCTGTTCGTGCCGGGGCTGGACGACAAGGGGGATGCCGAACAGCATCCTTCTGCGGTGAACGACGCCCGGGAATACGGGGCCGAATGTGTGGAGAAATACGGGCAGCAGGGATGAACGCCGGGCTTCCTCGGCGGTGTCCGGCGTCAGTCTTCGGTGCGGTTGAGGCAGCCGAGAGCGCGTTGCCCCGGCGCCCGCTCGATGTCAACCGTCCCGAAGAAGGAGTCGGGCAGGGAGTATCGAGCACGAGCCATCTCGACCAGCCGCCTGAATTCGCGGTAAGCGTCTCTGTTCATCGTTTTTCCTTTCGATCCCGGTCTACCATAGTATCGTCACAAACCGCAGCCGCTTGAGCGTTCCGAACGGCGTTTTCTCCCTCGAGTGAGTTGCGCCGACGGCCCGCATCCAGCATAATCGGGACCGATTGGCAATGATGTGCGAAGCGTTAGAAATCTGTGAGAGGCGAGGAGAATGATGAGCGAGAGACTATCGATCCACGAATCCGAGATCAGCCGCCAGGAATTCCCCGACCGGTGGAGCAAGGACCTGATCGGCGGCCCGGAGGTCCTGACGACGGGCGGGTTCTCGCTCGGTGTCGCCGAGTACACCGCTCCCGAGTTCGGCGAAATCCAGCGGCACGACGATCAGGAAGAAGTGTACGTGGCCGGCGGGGCCGGGCGGATCACCATCGCCGGACGCGAGCACGACGCCGTCCCCGGAGCCGCCTTCCTGCTGCCGCCCGGGACGGAACACGCGACCCGCCGGACCGGGGACGAGCCGGTGCGAGTCGTCTATACGCACTCTGCACCCACCGGCGAGCAGACGATGGGCGTCTCCACGACCGAGTCGGCGGACTTCGGCGATGCCCGTGCCCACGACGACCAGGAGGCACTCTACGTGCTCGCGGGCGAGGGGGAAATCCGGGTCGGCGACTGCGTGATCGAGGCGAGGCCGGGCACCGCGGTGTACGTCCCGCCCGGCACTCCCCACGCCCGCCGCTGCACGGGCGCCGCGCCGCTGAGGACGCTGTTCGCACACGGCCCGGTGTAATCCGAGCGGTCAGCCGCCCGCCTCGGGCAGCATCTCGAACTCCGGCACGTCGGCGAGATACACGTTCCCGTAACCGTTCGGGTCCGCGGTGAACAGGACCTGCTCTCCGTCCGGGGTAAACCGCGGATGCACGTGCAGAATCTGGACGTGGAAGCTGCCCCGGTGCCGGCACAGTTTACGCGGGCCGTCGTAGCCCTCGCCGTTCCATCGCCACAGCAGCACGTGATCGCTGGTCGCCCCGCCGTCGCCGACGATCAGGGTGTGATCGTTCGAATGGATATGTCCGGCCTTGGCGAACGTGGAGGGGTCATCGGAGCGCGCCGGATCGATCTCGCCCGGCCACAGCGTCTCGACCTTCTCGGTGTCATCATAACGGATGTTCCCGAAGAACCGAGTCCCGTCCGGCCGACGCCCGTGGTAGCCCAGCCGTTCGCCGTCGGCGAACCAGTACTCGTGCCCGATCGCTTCGCCGGGCACCACGCGCTCGCGGACTTTCCAGCATTCGTCGGTATCCAGATCGAGGCACCAGATGCGGTTATCGACCTCGGCCCACGGCCCTTCGTGGCAGAAGCTGATCAGATGCGGCCGCGTGGGCGACGTGTTCACGTGGGCGATCCAATGGCGTTCCTCGTGGACGGTCCGCGTCTCACCGCCCGTCGTCGGCGTCATCCAGATCCGGCTCAGCGGACGGGCGGCGAACTTCGCGTGGAAGCCGGAATAGGCGTACCCCGATTTGACGTTCAGCCGGGCGGACACATCCTCGATGATACTGCCGCAGAGATACTCGCCGTCGGCGGTGCAGTTCATCATCGACGGGCGGAACCCGTCGGGCACCTGCCACAGCGGGCGCAGCTCGGCGGTGTGAAGATCAATGGCGACGATTTTGCCGTCGTGGGCGAAATATGCCTCCGGGCGGGCGGGGTTCACCGTGACCCGGAGGAAGCTCGGGCCGTCGTCGAGGTCGGTCAGCTGGGTGAGTTCGCCCGACCCGAGGTCGATGCTATACAGGTTGCTCGCGTTCCCGCGGTCCGAGCCGAGCAGCAGCCGGTGGCCGTCGTCATACCACCCCGGGTTCGTGAAATACAGGTGGTGGCTGTGAGCTTTGTAATTCGTCAGTTGCCGGACCGTTATGCCGGTATCCGGGTCCTCGAACGTCCGCCCTTCCGCCGGCCATCTCCGCCCCACACTCATATGTACTATTCCGGGTGGCCGCCTTTATACCTCGATTTCGCGGCCGAGCCGCGCGGATTCATAGGCGCCGTCGAGGATTTTCATCACGTTGACGCCGTTCTCGGCGGTGATCGTCGGCTCGACGCCGTCGGCGACGACGTCAATGAAGTGGTCCATCGAGTTCTCGGACCGCGGTATCTCTTGAATCTGCGAGGTCACGTAGGTGCCCTCCCACTCGCCGGAGATGTACGCTTCGTATCCCTCGGGCCCCTGCCGGTGGCAGATACCGGCCTTGGTCCCGTAGACGTAGGTGAACTTCTCGCTGGGACGCTGGCTGTTGAGCGTCCAACTCGTCTCGACGTGCATGGTGGCCCCGTTGTCGAACCGGATGAAGGCGACGGCGAGGTCTTCGACGTCGAACGGCTTGTTCTGCTCTTTCGCCATGCGGGTGCCGATGTGATCGTAGGTGCTGGCGCTGATGGTCACCGGTTTCGGGTCGCCCATCAGCATCAGGGCGAGGTCGATGCGGTGGACGCCGAGGTCGATGAGCGGGCCGCCGCCGGACAGGTCCTTCTGGGCGAACCATCCGCCGAACTTGGGGATGCCCCGCGCCCGGGTCCAGCCGGTGCGAACGAAGTACACTTGGCCCAATGTGCCCGCCTCGGCGACCTGTTTGAGAGCTTTCGCCGCACCGGTGAACCGATAGGAGAAGTTGATCATCAGGTGTTTGCCCGTCTCCTCGGCGACCTGCTTCATCTCCTCCGCCTCGGCGGTGTTCATCGCCATCGGTTTCTCGCAGATGACGTGCGCACCCGCCCGGAGAGCGTCGATGGTCACCGATTTGTGCAGGTAGTTCGGCAGTGAGACCGAGACGATATCGAGCTCTTCGGCGGCGAGCATATCCTTGTAGTCGGTGTAGACTTTGAGACAGTCGAGCTCATCGCGATTGCGGCTCAACTTCTCCTCGTCAATATCACACAGTGCGGCCAGTTCGGCCTTCGGGTTCTCAGCGGCGGCGCGGGCGTGCCCGCGGCCCATTCCCAGCCCGATCACGGCAACCTTCGGTCCTGCCATTTGTACCTCCTTCTCTGGTCCGGATATCTGTCGGCGAATATCGCTTCGTGGGATGCTACCCCACACGCCGCCGGAAGTCAAACGCCGTTTGACTCGGATCAGTCATTCTGGTATACAAGAGATGGGGCTTGGAGGTACTCCCGTCCGGTCGTGGAAGCACAGATCGACCGGCCGAATCGCCTCCCGAGGGCGCCGCACCGTGCCCGGCCCCGTGTATTGACAGGATAGTCCGCGTTTGCGCCTGGCCGATTCAATTGCAGCGTGAACGCTTTATTCCCGAGGAGAACGTGATGACAGTCGAAGAACTGAAGCCGAAAGTAACCGCAGTGCTGGAGGAGGTTCGGGTGTCCCTGGCCAGCCACGGCGGCGACGTCGAACTGGTCGATGTCGAGCCCGACGGGGTCGTCAAGGTCCGGCTGACGGGTGCCTGCGCTGGCTGCCCGATGGCCCAGATGACGCTGAAGCGGGGCGTCGAAGCCACGCTGAAGCAGAAGATTCCCGAAGTCTCCTCCGTCGAGGCCGTTTGAGCCGATCCGGCGGAAAACGCCGACACATTTCAACATTCTTATGGAAGGGCGCGGACGTCTTGTTCGCGCCCTTCGTTTATCCGCCCGCCGGGCGTCTGCATTCGACCGACATCCGATCCGCGCCGTCACTGGTCAACGTCCGGCGGCGGCACCAGCGACTCGACGGGGTAGGGTTCGGTCTCGGGCTCGGTGTCGTCCGGCGGAGGGAGAGCCATCCGGCGGGTGGCTGTTGCGACGAAGACAGCCCTCGCCCCGGCCCGTTTCAGGGTACCTGCGCATTCGCTGGTGGTCGCCCCGGTGGTCATCACGTCGTCGATGAGCAGCAGGGTTTTGCCTTTGACCGCTGCGGGCGATGTTGCGGTGAATGCACCCCTCACGTTTGAGCGCCGTGCGGTGAGCGACGGGGCGCGGGTCTGGGGCGGGGTGTTGCGGGTACGCCGCAGGATGTCCTTATCGACGGGCAGGCGGGCCAGGCGGCCGAGTTCGCGGGCGAGCAGGTGGGCCTGATTGAAGCCGCGGGTCCGCATCCTCGACCGGTGCAGCGGGACGGGGGCGATGGTCTGCGTCCGCTCGAGGATGCCGGTCGACTCCAGCCGGGCGGCGAGCATCCGGGCGAGCGGGAACGCCTGGTGCTGCTGGCCGGCGAACTTGAGGGCGAGGACCATCTGCCGGGCCGGGCCGTCGTGATGGGCGGCGGCGACCGCCCGGTCGAACCGAAGCGGGACGTTCCGGCACTCGACGCACCGCTTTTCGTCCTCGGTGTGCTGGCCGAGGACGTGGCCGCACCGGGGGCAGGTCGGGTCGGACACGAACACCGTCCGGGCCAGGCAATCGTGGCACAGGTATCGGTCTTCGTCCTCGTCGGCGGGATGTCGGCATACCACGCAGTGGGGCGGGAAAATCAACCGGCTCAGTGCCCGGGCGACATAGGCGGCTCGCTGCCGGAACGTTTTCCCCTGGTCGGCCCACATCGGATCACTCCCGTTCGGTCACGGGGCGATGCCGGGTTCAGTCGATCGGCTCGATCTCGTAGCCGCTGTCGCCCAGCCCGAACTGTTCGCCCATTTTGATCTGGTTGTAGGGGTCGGTGCCCCAGACCCGCTCGAACAGGTGCCCGGACCGCTCGGCGAGCGTCCGCCCGGCGGGCAGGGATCCCTCGATGAAGTTCTCCATCTTGATGTGGTCCAGCGCCGCCTTGTCCACGGGCAGCATGTACTCCGAGCCGAAGATGCCGACGTCCGGCACGAGCGGCTGGGTGGTCAGGCCCCAGCAGTCGCAGAGCGGCGTGATGTCGAGGGCCAGGTTGAAGTAGAGGATCTCGCCGTGCTCGAAGTGTGCCGCGACCTCGCGTGCGGAGATGGCCAGCCCCTCCTGGAGCCGCTTGTAGCTGTCGGAATCGACCTCGATGGCGCCGGTGGGGCAGCTCTTGGCGCAGTGTTTGCAATAGACGCAGTTGTGGATGTTGATGTCGATCTCGCCGTCCTCGTCCTCGGAGCAGGCCCCGGTCGGGCAGTTCTCGATGCAGCGACCGCAGTGGATGCACTTGTCGTTGTCCCAGTGGAACGCGCCGACTTCCAGCCGGTGGAGTGCGGCGCGGGACTTGCGGGTGACCGCGCCCATGGCGAGGTTCTTGATCGCTCCGCCGTAGGACGCCTCGCCGTGGCCCTTGAAATGGCTTAGGACGATCACCGCGTCGGCGTCGATGAGGTTCCCGCACAGGTGAAGCTCGTCCAGCGTGGCACCGTTCGACGCGGTGTGATTGACCTCCACGGTCCGATAGTACTTCTCGGTCGCGCCGGCGATGGGGATGATCTTCGCCCCCAGGGTCTCCTCGGTATAGCCGCGCTTGGCGGTATCCCAGACGGCGGAGGTCCCGTCGGTGATGAACGGTTTGCCGCCGCCCTCCTTGATCTTGTCGGTGAGCAGGCGGACGAACAGCGGGTGGAGGGTGGTATATCCCAGCCCGCTGCCGAGGTGCATCTTCACGGCGACCGTCTTGCCCTCGAACCGCTGGGCGACGTCGAGCGCGTCCATCATCCGCTGGAACTTGGCGGGCAGTGTGACCTTCCTCGAAAGACTCTTGACTTCCATGTCGGCGAAATAAACTGTTGCCATTGTTCTCCTCTGTTCTCCTCTGCGTTGTGTTCTGCCCGATATCGCCGCACGCGACATCTGCGGAGCGGCGGTCAGGGCGAGGCGGTTGTCGGCGATTCCAACTCCGCCTTCACGGTCTGGAGGAACGCGGCGGCCGTCGCACCGTCGGCGATCCGATGATCGGTGGACAGAGTGACCGACATCATCTTACGGACGACGAGCTCGCCGTCCACCACGACCGCCCGGTCGGCGATCCGGCCGACGCCCAGGATCGAGGCCTGCCCGGGGTTGATGATGGGCAGGAAATTATCGACATCGAACATCCCGAGGTTCGACACGGTGATGCCGCCGCCCTCGTAGTCGGCCGGCGTCAGGCGCTTGTTCCGGGCCTTGTCGATCAGCTTGCCCGTCTCCGCCGCCACCTCGGCCAATGTCAGGTTTCCCGCCCCGCGGACGACCGGTACCATCAAGCGGTCCTCGAGGGCCACGGCGAGCGACACGTCGATGGTGTCGAACAGAACGATCCCGTCATCGCTCCAGCCGGCGTTCATCGAGGGCACCGCCCTCAGGCCCCGGGCGACCGCCCGGATGATGAAGTCGTTGTACGACACCTTCGTGCCATCCGCCTTCAGCCGTTCGCGCAGGGCCACGCACTCGGTCATGTCTATGTCCATCTGGAGATAGTAGTGCGGGGCCTCGCGCTTGGACTGGGCCATCCGGCGGGCGATGACCCGTCGTGCGGGCGACAGCTCGATGCGCCGACCGGCGGCGGCCGGCGCCTTCAGCGGAGCGGCCGCCTCGACGTCTTGTTTCAGAATGCGGCCGCCGGGACCGCTGCCCTCCACCGCCAGCAGATCGACGCCGCGTATCCGGGCCAGCGACCGGGCCGTGGGCGAAACCTTCCGTTCGGCAACTCGCCCGGCATAATCGAGGATGTCCCGCTCGGTGATCCGGCCGCCGGGGCCGCTGCCGGTGACGGCGAGCGGGCTGACCTTTTCGGTCTCCGCCCGTTTCCGGGCCCGGGGGCTGATGACCAGCCGCCCGCGCCCCGGAGTCGATTCGGTATCCTGTCGTTCGTCTGCCGATGCGGGAGCGGCCGGAGCCGCCGTACCGCTTGCGGGGGCGGTCTTGGCTTCGGCAGTCTTCACGGTCTGCGGGGGAGCGTCCGGCGCTTCGTCGGCGTCGGGGTCCCCGACGTAGGCGATCACTTGCCCGACGGGGACATCGCTGCCCTGTTCGGCATAGACCTTGAGCACGGTCCCTTCGACGAACGATTCCACCTCGAGGGTGGCCTTGTCGGTGGTGATTTCGAGCAGGATGTCGCCTTTGGTCACGGCATCGCCCACCTGGACACGCCAGCCGTCGATGGTGGCCGTCTCGACGGTCTGGCCCAGCCGGGGCAGGCGAACGGGCTGAAGCAAGGGGGCCTCCTCTGTCGATCAGGTGGGGCTTTCCAGCTCGTCTTCCTCGTCATCCGGATCGAACATGCTGGGCGAGCCGAGGTCGAGTTCTTCCTGGTACCAGTCGAGCTCGGCGGCCGAGTTGCGAAGTTCTTCGAGGATGTCGGTCGCGGTCACGGCGCCCGGGCCGGCGGCGTTCGGAGCCCGATCGCCCGCCAGGCCGTGCCAGTACACGGCGGTGCGGGCGGCGTCGAACGGGCGGAGCCGCTGTGCGAGCAGGCCGGCGACCATCCCGGTCAGCACGTCGCCCGTCCCTCCACTCGCCATGTGGGGGTTCCCGGTCCGGTTGAGATAGACCTTGTCGGGCGAGGCGACGACAGTCCCCGCGCCCTTCAGCACGACCACCGCGCCAATGCTCCGGCTGAGCCGGCGGGCGTTGAGGATGCGGTGCTGCTGAATCTCGCCGACGGGCTGGCCGGTCAGCCGAGCCATCTCGCCGGGATGCGGGGTGAGAACGACCGGCCCTTGTGCGTCCCGGACCAGTTCGACCTGCCCTTCGAGTGCGTTCAGGCCGTCGGCGTCGAGCACCATCGGCAGGGGGCACCTGCGGACGAGCCGACGGACGAGCCGCTGGGTCGAGGGGTCGCGGCTCAGGCCCGGCCCCACTGCGCATACGGTGGCCTGGTCGAAGAACACCTCGAGCTGCCGCCAGGCGCCGAGTGCGATGCTGCCGTCGGCAGTCTCGGCCAGGGGGATGCTCATCGATGTCGGGTTGTACAGCGGGACGATCGGCTGCATGGTCGAGGGGCAGGCGATGGTGCACAGGCCGGCCCCGACGCGGGTGGCGGCCGCGCCGGACATCAGGGCGGCCCCCATCATCCGGCGGGAGCCGGCAACGACCAGGACGTGGCCGAAATCGCCCTTGTGGGCGGTCGGACGGCGTTTGTCCGGGGACGGGGGCTCGTCTACACGCTCAAATGATGACACGTCAGCTCCTCGGCTCGTGTTCGGTGCTGCTTCCAGCGGCCCGCCGGTTGATCAGCGATGCAATATAGCCCGCCCCGAATCCGTTGTCAATGTTGACGACCGAGACCGACGGGGCGCAGCTGTTCAGCATGGTGAGCAGTGCGGCCACGCCCCCCAAGCTGGCCCCATATCCCACGCTGGTGGGCACGGCGAGCACCGGGCAGGGGGCCAGCCCGCCGACCACGCTGGCCAGGGCGCCCTCCATCCCCGCCACCACGACCACCACGTTCGCACGCTGGATCTCGGCGGTGTTCGCCAGCAGTCGATGCAGCCCCGCTACGCCAACATCGTAGGCGGTTCCCACCCGATTGCCCAGGGACTCGGCGGTGACGCGGGCCTCCTCGGCGACGGGGATGTCGGAGGTCCCCCCACAGCAGACGAGGATGTTGCCCACCGGATCGGGTCGCTCGGGCTGGAGGAGGGTAGCGATGCGGGCCGCCTTGTGGACGACCGTATGCTCCCATCGCTGCTGCAGGGCATCGAGTACGTCGTCGTCGGCCCGGGTGGCGATGACATCGACGCCCGCGTCGTTCATCCGGCCGGCGATCTCGACCACCTGCTCGGTGGTCTTGCCCGGGCAATAGATAACCTCGGGGGCGCCCGACCGCAGTTGGCGGTGGTGGTCGATGCGGGCGAAGCCGGCGTCCTCGAACGGCAGGAGCTTGAGCCGGTCCAGCGCCTGGTCGATGGTCAGGCGTCCTGCGGCGAGGTTCTCCAGCATTGTTCTCAATGTCTCGGGATTCATAGGGGTTCCTTATCAGAGGTCGCCGAGTTGGGGGACGGCGTCGAGCGCCAGATCGGCGGTCCGGCCCGCCTGGAGCAGGTGGGCGCCCAGACCGGCGACCATGTCGGCGTTATCGGTGCAATAACGGAACTCGGGGATGTGCAGATCGATCTCCTCCGCGTCGGCCGCCCGGCCGAGTGCCCGGCGCAGCCGGGTGTTCGCCGCCACCCCCCCGCCGATGACCAGTCGGCGGCAGGCGGTCTGTTCACAGGCGGCGACCGATTTTCGAACGAGCACGTCGACGACCGCCTCCTGGAAGCTGGCGGCCACGTCGGCAATCTCCTGCTCGCTCAGCTCCGAGGCGTCGCGCTCCTTGCCGCCCTGCCCGCAGACGTGGTAGAGCACCGCGGTTTTCAGTCCGGAGAAGCTGAAATCGAGCGAGTCACGGTCGAGCATCGCTCGGGGGAAATCGATCTTCGTCGGGTCGCCCGCCTCGGCTGCCTTCTGGATGGCCGGGCCCCCGGGGTAGCCGAGCCCGAGGATGCTGGCGACCTTGTCGAACGCCTCGCCCGCCGCATCGTCGATGGTGCTGCCCAGGTATTCGATGTCCACCGGCGAGGCGGCATGGCAGAGGGTGGTGTGGCCGCCCGAGGCGATCAGGCCGACCGCCGGGTAGGTCAGTTCGCCCGGCTCGAGGTGGGCGGCATAAACGTGGGCGGCGACGTGGTTTACCGCCACCAGCGGCCGGTCGTGCAGCCAGGCGTAGGTCTTCGCCGCCGTCAGCCCGATGAGGAGCGAGCCGACCAGGCCGGGTCCGTTGACCACGGCGACCGCGTCGAGATCGGCGGGGGCTGCTCCCGCATCTGCCATCGTGTCCCGGATGATGAACGGGATGACTTCGAGGTGGGCGCGGCAGGCGAGTTCCGGGACCACGCCGCCGTACCGGGCGTGGACATCGTCCTGGCTGGCCACCCGGCGGCTGACGACTTGGCGGCCGCCTCGGACGACCGCGGCGGCGGTCTCGTCACACGAGCTCTCGATTCCGAGGATGAGCATGCACCTTACCTGCAGGTTGGGCAGGGGCGCGCAAGGGGCGCCGCTCGCGGCGGCCCGGGTCGCGGGCGTTCACTCCCGGGCGGGCGTCCCCTGCTGCTGGGTCCACATTACCGTCTTGAGGGCGGCCACTGCGGCCTCGAGTCCACGGTCCCTGAACGGCTCCTCGTCGATTTCCGGGGCCTCGTCAACGTGGGGCAGTTGTGGCCGTTCCTGTTCGTCGTCCGGCTGATCGACCTCCGGCTCCTCGTCGTTCATCTCGCGGATGCGTTGTACGTGCTGTTCCCGCCAGTGGTTCCAGAGTTCGGCCTCTTCCTCGAGTGTGATATCGACCTCGTGGTCGGGCACAATGCCCCACTCTTGCTGTTCATTGTCGTCGTGGCGGCGGTGGATCAGGCGCCCGGAGGGGGTGTAATAGTGGGCGGTGGTCAGGCGGATGGCCGAACGGTTCTCGCGGAAGGGGAAGACCGTCTGGACCGACCCCTTGCCGTGGGTGCGAGAGCCGACGAGCAGGCCGCGCCGGTGGTCCTGCAGGGCTCCTGCGAAAATCTCGGAGGCGCTCGCCGAACGGCGGCTGATCAGGGCGACCACCGGAAAATCAGAGTAGGTGCCCTCCTTCTGGGCCTCGAACTCGCGGTCCTCCTGGGCACGTCCCTTGGTCGAGACGATGACGCCCTCCTCGATGAATCGATCGGCGACCTGGATGGCCGAATTGAGCAGCCCGCCGGGGTTGAACCGGAGGTCGACCACCAGTGCCTTCATCCCTTGGTCCTCCAGACGGGCGACGGCCTCGTCGAGCTCCTGCGGGGTGTTCGCCTGGAACGCCGAGAGCCGGATATAGCCGATCCCCGCGTCCTCGTCGATGATCTCGGCGGCCTTGATACTCTGCAGCTCGATGATGTCCCTGACGATCTTGATCTCGCGTTCCTCACCGGTCTCGCGCAGTACGGTGATCGTCACCGGCTCGCCTTTCGGGCCGCGCAGCTTGTTGACCGCCTGGCGCAGTTCGATCCCCTGGGTGCTCTCGCCCTCGATCTCGATGATGATATCCCCGGCCATCACGCCGGCTTCGAAAGCGGGCGTCCCCTCCATCGGGGTGATGACGGTCAGCCAGCCCTGCTCGTTGATCGTGATCTCGATGCCGAGCCCGCCGAACTCGCCCCTCGTCTCCACGTCGAGGTCCTCCAGCTCCTCGGGCGGCAAGAACGCACTGTAGGGGTCGAGCCCCTGTAGCATGCCGGAGTAGGCGTTCTGGAACAGCTCCTCGATTTCGACCTCGTCCACATACTGCTGCCGCACCGTATTGACGATGCGGGCAAAGGTTTCGTAGTGTCCGTACAGCTCGCCTCTCGGCTGGCGGTCGTCAGGACCGGCCAGCGTAATGCACGAGAGGACGAGCACAGCGATGACGACAAATGCCAACTCGCGATTGCGGTTCTTCATCGGGTGTCCTCCATTTCGGTTGTCGGGCACGAGTGTGCGCCTGTATTTCAGTCTATCAGCGCCCCGAAACGGTGTCAACTGGTCGGAGCCGGCGAATGGGAAACGGATCGTGTACGAAAGTGTATCATGCGCCGCGTCTTCGGCGAGCCAGAGAGTATCCTCCGGCCCACCATAAACGACTCCCCGGTACGCTCCATCCGCTCCCGGGCCGAACTGTCACGGGCACCCACAAATTGGGGACCGTCCGGTAAAGAGGTGACAAAACAAGTTGGCCGGCCTCCCGGCGGCCTGCACATCCATTTCGTCACGCCTGCTCTGCCGCCGCCGGAGGGGAATCAACGTCAGGAAGGCCGGTCGTGAGGATCTGTTTCACGCGCCTGCTCGCCTCGCCAATCCCGTCGGCCACGAGCGTTCCCGGAGGCAGTTCGTCCCGGTGCTTTCTGCCATGCCCGGTCAACAGATAGATGCCGGTCGCTCCCGCCCTGCGGGCCAGTTCGACGTCGTGGGGATGGTCGCCCAGCACAAAGGATCGCTGAAGGTCGATGTCGTACTCCCGCGCCGCCAGGTGCAGATGGTACGGATTGGGCTTGATGCACCGGCATTCCTCGGATCGGTCGTGTGGACAGACGTACACTTCCCGGATGGAGATGCCCGCCCGCGCCAGGTAGTCGGTCACATGGCGGTTCACCAGTCGCACCTCTCGAGCCGTGACCAGCCCTTTGGCGATGCCGGCCTGATGAGTGACGACGAACAGCAGGGCAACCTCCTGGAGTTCCCGCATGGCAGGGATCGTGTCCGGGAAGAAATGGACCTCTTTCGGGTCACCCAGGTGCCCGCGATCCTCGATGATCGTCCCGTCGCGGTCAAAAAACACAGCCGGTTGCATCGATCGGCCTCCGCGGAATACGCGTCAGGAGGGGTATTTCTGCCAGTCGGGGCGGAGCCGGTCCTGCACCTCCCAGGCGTCCAGGAGCGTCAACGCCACCATTGCCTCTACGACCGGCACAATCCGGGGCACGATGCAGGGGTCGTGGCGGCCTTCAATACGGATCGTCCGGTTCTCCCCGTGCACGTCCATCGTCTTCTGCTCGCCGGCGACCGACGGCGTCGGTTTGACCGCGATCCGCGCCAGCAGGGGCTGACCGGAGGAGATGCCGCCGAGGATGCCGCCGGCATTGTTCGAGAGGAATTCCCCGTCTTCCATCGGGTCGTTGTTCTCCGAACCCCGCAATCGGGCGCAGGCAAACCCACAGCCGAACTCGACGCCTTTGACCGCGCCGAGCGAGAACAGCGCCAGGCCGAGCCGTGCGTCGAGCTTGGAGAACACGGGGTCCCCCAGCCCGGCCGGTACGCCGAGGGCTTCCACCTGCACGACGCCGCCGACGGAATCGCCGCTCTCCCGGGCTTCCAGGATCAACGCTTCCATTTTCTCAGCCGCCTCGCGGTCGGGGCAGCGTACGGGGTTCCGCTCAATTTCGGCGAGATCGATGTTCTCGGCCCGAATGTCGCCGATCTGCAGCGTGTATGCCCGGACCGTCACCCCGCGGTCCTCGAGAATCTTCCGGGCCACCGCCCCGCCCGCGACCCGCGTGGCGGTCTCCCGCCCGGACGAACGACCGCCGCCCCGATAATCGCGAATTCCGTATTTCTGCCAGAACGTGAAATCAGCGTGGCCGGGCCGGAACAGGTCCTTGACCGCTTCGTAGTGCGACGAGCGACTGTCGGCGTTCCGTATCAGCAAGCCGATCGGCGTTCCGGTGGTCCTGCCCTCGAACACGCCGGAGACGATCTCGATCCTGTCGGGCTCCTTGCGGGCGCTGGCGACGGCGCTTTGGCCCGGTCGTCTCCGGTCCAGGTCGCGCTGGATGTCTTCGGCCGTCAGCGGGAGGCCCGGGCGAATGCCGTCGAGGACCGCGCCGATCAGGGGGCCGTGGCTCTCTCCGAATGTGGTCAGACGAACGATGTCGCCGAGCGTGTTGGGCGCGCCGGCCTGCACGGCCAACTCCTGGTGAAGGGCTTCCACGACATCGTCGACGATCTCCTCGATGTCCTCTTTCTCCGTATCAATACAGAGGTCGCAGCGTGGCGAAAGCACCTCGTCAATGCACTCGACGCGGCGGATATATTCCGCGCGCGGGTCATTGGAGTCCCGCAGATAGGCCGGCAGGTCGCCCCGTTCAATCCGCTCCCAGAGGCGCTCGGGCGGCACCAGCAAATAGACCCACAGCGATGCCGGGCGGAGGAGGCGGCGCGATTCGCGGTCGATCAGGGTCGAACCGCCGGTGGCGAGCACGAAATATCCCTGGCGATCCAGGGTGGAGATAGTGGTTCGCTCCAATTCGCGGAATCTCTCCTCCCCCAAGGCCTGGAATAGCTCCGCACAGGTATCGGCCCCGACGCCGTTTTCCGCCGCCTTCTGCAGGACAAGGTCGTCGAGGTCCGCAAACGGAATACGCAGCTTCTCCGCCAATGCGCCCCCGACGGTGGTTTTCCCGGACGCCTTCGGCCCGGCAATTACGATTCTCATTGTCCGATCGCTTTCGATCTACGATACAGGGTGGCTGTATATTCCGGCGCCTTCGGCAAATGAACAAAAAAACCGAGGGCAGCTTGCGTGGCGTTCGCTCGGTAAACACTGTGCGGGCGCGTCGCCCGGTCCCGGCCCGTTCTGGCTGTCGGCGGCAGACAAGAATGTCTGCCCCACCCATGCGGTACGCCTCGAACGGTGGGGCAGGCATTCCTGCCTGCCCGGTCCGTTCCGCCGGACTGGCGGAACGCAGGACGCTGTTAAAAGCAGCGCTGTCGTGCTAAAAGCACATGATAAACACTGTACGAATACTCCCCCGCAAGTCAAGCGGTTCAAACGGCGTCTGCATCCGGAAAACGGCTGCTGAGCACGTGCTTCCGAATCAGGGCCGCCGGCGAGCTTTCAGTTCGGCTTGCGGTCTGAGAGGGAGAGCTCTTTGACCACCCGGGCGGGGGCTCCCACGGCGAGCACGTTGTCGGGGATCGGATCGACGACGACCGACCCGGCGCCGATGGTCGTCCCTTCGCCCACGTCGGCCATCACCACGCAGGATGTCCCGATCCAAGCGTTCGGTCCGACATTTATTTTGAACGAGGACTCTTCCGGCACAATCAAGTCCCCTTTCTCGTCACGGACATGATGGTGACGACCGCTGAGCATCTGTGTGTTGCCACCGATCAACGCGTGATGGCCGATGTGGGCACTCCCGATCACAGCGTTCGGGCCAAAAGAAACGTGGGGCTCAATCACGGTTGCGCGGCGGGTACAGAGAACGCCGAACGGCATCACACATTCCAGCGAGCAGGACTCCAGGGAGAGGAAGTAATACGCCCGTCGCACAAACACCCCGGGGATGCCCGGTGCCAGTGCGAACAGTTGGGCGAAGAAGTCAAATCCCGGCTTGAACCGGCCAAAGCCCGCCAGGAGCGCGGCCGGGAATACGAGCAAGACGCACAGCCAGTTCAAGAGTGTCTTGACGGCTCTTCTCATCTGTCGGCCTCCGTGACCAGTGACGCGTAATACTCTTCGTATCGGCGGACGGCCCGGCGAATATCGAACATTTTCCGGCAGCGTTCCAGCCCGGCGCGGCCCATCTGCTCCCGCTTCGCCCCGTCGGTCAGCAGTTCGACGACGGGCCGGGCCAGCGCGTCCGGTTCGCGGTCCTCGACGAGATATCCGGAGACGCCGTTTTCGAGCGCCTCGCCGTTGCCGCCGACGTCGGTCGCCACGACGGGCAGCCCGGCCGCCATGTACTCGAGGATGGCGTTCGAGAACCCCTCGGTCCGGGATGTCAGGCAGGCGACGTCCATCCGAGAGAGGTGATCGGGGACCTCGCCCCGCCCGTCGCTGAAGAACACCCGGTCGGCGATGCCCAGCTCGTCGGCGAGCCGGGCCAACTCGTCGCGGAGCGGGCCGGTCCCCACCAGCAGGAACGCGGCTTGCTCGATCTGCTCGCTCACCCGCTTCGCGGCTTGGAGGAACAGGGCGTGGTCCTTGACCGGGCGGAGGTTGGCGACGATGCCCACGACCCTGGCGTGGTCCGGGACGCCCAGAGAGCGGGCGACCGCCGGATCGCCGGAGCCGGGCGCGTACCGCGCCGTGTCCACCCCGTTGTACAGTACGTCCACCTTCTCCGAGGCGACGCCCTCGACCTCGATGATCGTCTGTTTGACCCGCTCGGAGTTCGCGACCAGCCGCGTGGTGAAACGGTTCATATATCGGTACAGCCAGCGATAGAACGGGGTGATCCAATAATCTGTGTTGCGGCGGCTGCTGAGCAGAACTCGGCAGCGTGACCGCCGGGCCGCGAAGCAGCCGAGGAGGTTCGCCTTAACCATGAACGTCTGGACAATGTCGATGCCGTGTTCGTTGATGTAGCGGCGGAGCCGCCGGACCTGACGGAGCCCGTTCCACGTGTAGATGCTGTCCATCGGCATCAGGACGGGGGTGCAGTGCTCGGCGAGTTCGTCCATCCGGGCGCTATTGCGGACGCAGCAGAGATGGACCTCGAACCGGTCCTTGTCCAGATGCCGGATCATCTCGGCCAACTGCCGGTCGGGGCCGGCGTCGGATTCGACCGAGTCGATGCAGTAGAGGATGCGGATTGTGCTCACTTCCGTCTCCGAGATTGCCTGCCCGGACAAGGTCAGCCGGGCGTGCTGCCAGATCATTCCGGCCCGGGCCAACACCGAACCAGTTACGTATCGTCGTCTCCGAGGACGATGTTATCGATCAACCGCGTGTCGCCGATGCGGACGGCGACCAGCGCCACGTCGCCCGGTTCGGCCGACTGGGCGGGATTCAGGTCATCCGGCCGAGCGACCTCCACGTAGTCGATCTGCGCGTCGGGCTCTCGGGCGATCCGCTCCCGCATCGCCTCCCGCAGGCCTTCGGCCCGCCGATCGCCCGCGTCGAACAGCTCCCGGCATCGGGTCAACGCCTCGTACAGCGACCGCGCCTGGCTACGCTCGTTGGCGGTCAGGTACTGGTTCCGGGAGCTCATCGCCAGCCCGTCCGGCTCGCGGACGGTGGGGCATACCCGCATCTCGACCGGGACGTCGAGGTCGGCGACCATCCGGCGGAGGACGACCGTCTGCTGGTAGTCCTTCCGCCCGAAATACGCGGCATCCGGGCCGACGATGTGGAACAGCTTGAGCACGACGGTCATCACGCCGTGGAAGTGGGCGGGCCGGGACGCCCCCTCGAGGACCGACGTCAGCCGCTCCTGCATCACGTAGGTCTCGGCCCCGGGTCCGTACATCTCATCGGCCGTCGGGGCAAAGACCGTATCGACGCCCAACTCGCGGCAGGTGCCGAGGTCGGCCTCGAACGTCTTCGGATACCGCTCGAAATCTTCGCCGGGTGCGAACTGGGTCGGGTTGACGAAGACGCTCACCGCGGTCACGTCGCACTCGGCGACGGCGGCCCGGATCAAACTCAGGTGGCCCTCGTGCAGAGCGCCCATCGTGGGGACCAGCCCGATCCTCCGGCCGGCCCGCCGCCACACGGAGGTGACCGCCCGCATCTCCTTTTTCATCTCGACGATCTGGGTCATCGTGCCTCCGCGTTTGCCACGCACACCCGTTGTCCGGCCCGGGTCTGCTCCATTTCCGTGAGCAGCCCCTCAAGTTCGAGCGTCTGTGTCCGGTAATCGATGAAGCTGGTGTCGACGAGCAGGAGCGGGGCGGCGTCGTACACACGGAAGTATTCGCCGTACGCGGCCGACAGGTCCTCGATGTACTCGCGGTCGAGCCCGGACTCGCAGGGGATGCCCCGGTCAGCGATCCGGCGGAGCAGGGTGTCGACGTCGGCGAGCAACAGGACGACGAGGTCGGGGGCGGCCGCCCGGGCCGCCATCATCCGGTAGAACTGTTCGTACAGATCGAGTTCGTCGTGGCTCAGTGTCAGCCCGGCGAAGATGCGGTCCTTGTCGAAGATATAGTCCGAGATGATGAGCGGCTCGAACAGGTCGTGCTGCCGCATCTCGGTCTGCTGCCGGTACCGGGAGGCGAGAAACGAGAGCTGTGTGGCGAGGGCGTAGCGTCTGCGGTCGGAGTAGAAGTTCTCGAGGAACGGGTTGGCGTCGGCGGCCTCGAGTACGAGCCGGCCGCCCAGCCGCTGGGCGAGTGTCCTGGCCAAGCTCGTCTTGCCCACCCCGATCGGGCCTTCGATGGCTATGTGTTTATAGTCGCCGAACAATCTTGTTACCCTCATCTCGCTGGGACGTGACCAACTGGTGCGGCCCGGTGCCGCGCCCGGTTTGTGCCCGCCCCGTCCCGGAATCCGGCGAAGGGGGCGTCGCCTCGTTCGCCATTCACCGGCCCTCGGCTTTCGAATCTTTCAGCCGCTCCAGCAGTTCGCCGACCGTCTTGCCCTCGGTCGGGTGGCGGACCTCGGCGGCGATCTCGGCGAGCGGTTCGAGCACGAACGCCCGCTCGCACATCCTCGGGTGGGGCACCACGAGCCGGTCAGTCTGCACCACCTTATCACCGAAAAGCAGCAGGTCAAGATCGATGGTTCGCGGCCCCCAGCGTTCCCGGCGTTCCCGGCCGAGCCGGTCCTCGATCTGGCGCAGCCCGTCGAGCAGCTCTTCCGGGGCGAGCCCTGTCCGAAGCTCGGCCGCCGCATTGAGGAACCGCGGCTGGTCGGTCACCCCGACCGGCTCGGTCTCGATGACCGACGACTGCCGAACCACGCGGGTGCGGGGGAGCCGGTTCATCCGGTCGACGGCGTCGGCGATGTTCGCCGACCGGTCGCCGAGGTTCGATCCGATGCCGATGAACGCTCGTGCCATCGCTTATCCCAGGTGCTTGTAGGCCCGGCTTCGGAACTCGACCCCCAGCCGCTCGGCGAGCCGGCCGACTGCCTCGGTATCGACGCCCGGATAGTCGAGCGCGGTGATCGCGACGTGCGGCACGTGCTGTTTCGCCGTCCGCACAAACTCCAGGACCGCATCATAGGCCCGCCCGCCGTAGTCCGACCGCGACAGGGCGGCGTACTGGTCGGGATCGGCCGTGTTCACACTCACGCTGACCGAGTCGATGAGCCCGGACAGCTTCGGGGCGATCGGCTCGCCCGCGACCAGGTCGCCCTGCCCGTTCGTGTTCAGCCGCGTGCGACCGCCCCGCTGCTTGACCGATCGGGCGACCTCGAGCAGCACGTCGAGCCGCAGCGTCGGCTCGCCGAACCCGCAGAACACGATCTCGTCGTAGTCCGCTGGGTCCCCGATCGCCGCGATCACCTCCTCGGCCGTCGGCTCCTGCTCCCGTTCCATCCCCAGCCAATGGCCCTTCACCCGCGGGGCCGCCGAGCGGGGGCAGAAGACGCATCGGTTCGTGCACCGGTTGGTCAGGTTGACGTAGAGCGAGTCGCGGATCGGATAGGCGATGGTGCGCTCGCGGTCGGCGCCCAGGCCGAACAGGAGCCGGGCGTTGGTCGAGGTGATCCGGTCCACGTCCTCCAGCGTCAGCCCCAGCAGATCGGCCAGGAACCGGGCCGTGTGCATCACGAACGCCGGTTCGTTCCGCTTTCCGCGGACGGTCTGGGGGGCCAGGTATGGGCTGTCGGTCTCGATCATCAGGTGCTGTGACGGCACGGCCCGGGCCGCTTCCCGCAGGTCGTCGGACCGCTTGTAGGTGACCTGCCCGGCGAACGAGATCATCAGCCCCAGGTCGCAGCAGCGGAGCGCGGTGTCTGCGTCGCCCGAGAAGCAGTGCAGGACGCCCCGCACCCCGGCCGTTTCGAGCATCGGCAGGCAGTCGTCGAACGCCTCGCGGCAGTGGACGATGGCCGGCAGGTCGAGCTCCCGTGCCAGCTCGAGCTGGGCCTCGAACGCAGCCCGCTGGATGTCGCGCGGTTGGCGGTCGTAGTGGTAATCGAGCCCGATCTCTCCGATGGCCACGCACCGGTCGTCGTCTGCGAGTTCACGCAGCCGGTCGATTGCTCCGCCGTCCACGTCGGCGGCGGCGTCGCGGTCCATCCCGACCGCGGCTAGGACCAGGCGGTGGCGGTGTGCCAGGTCGAGCGCCGCCCGGCTGTCGGCGAGCGTTGTCCCCGGGCAGACGACCAGCTCGACGCCGGCCTCTTCGGCCCGGTCCAGGACGGCGTCCCGGTCGTCGTCGAACCGGGGAGCAGTGATGTGTGCGTGGGAGTCGATCATCGTGTGGCGTCATCCTTTCGTGTGGCGAACGGTCGTTCGTGTGCGAAGTCCGGACGCAGGACATCACGACTCTCCGGCGTCTGGGCGTAGAAATTGAGGAAGCCCAGCCCGTCGGCGGTATCCCGGAGTTTCTCATATTCGGTGGCGGTGATCGGGCGGTCCAGCTCGGGGTACTCCGCGGCCCGATGGGCCGGGCCGTACTGTGCCATCAAGCTGAACCACGTCTCGACCGACAGTTCGTCGGCGATCCAGCGGAGCGACTCCCGCACACCGGCCAGCCGGTCGGGCAGTGGCAGCAGACGGATGAGCAGGCCGCGCACGGCCCGGCCGGAGCCGTCGAAGACCAGGTCGCCGATCTGGCGGTGCATCTCGAGGACCGCCGTACGATTGACCGCCGGGTAGTCCCGCGCCCCGGAGTACCGCTCGGCGGGCTCCGGCCGGCTGTACCGCATGTCGGGCAGATACACGTCGACCACGCCGTCGAGCAGGTGGAGTGCGTCGAGGTGCTCGTATCCGCCGGTGTTATACACCACCGGCAGGTCCAGCCCCTGTTCGGCGGCCTGGGCCAGTGCGTCGATGATCTGGGGCACCCAGGGGGTTGGCGAGACGAGCTCGATGTTGCTCGCCCCGTCGTCACGCAGGCGCAGCATCGCGTCCGCCAGTTCGGCGGTGGTCATGCGGTCGCCCCGCCCGGCCTGGCTGATCTGCCAGTTCTGGCAATAGACGCACGCCAGGTTGCACCGCGAGAAGAAGAGGGTGCCCGGCCGTGGGCCGAGGGCCGGCTCCTCGCCCGGATGGAGCAGGGCGGTCGCCACCTCGGCGGTCGGGCCGCATCCGCATCGGCCGAGCTCGCCCGCCCGCCGGTCGGCCCGGCATCGATGGCCGCACAGCTCACACGCATCGAGCGCGCCGCGAGCCGCGGCCGCCCGCCGCTTCAGTTTTTCCACAGAAAGCCGCATATCGTTATTATAGCAGGTCCGTCGGGCGCGGGAGATTCCCGGGGTTCGCGATTCTCGGCCGACGCCGGTTATCGGACCATCAGGGCGAGCAGTGCTTTCTTGGAGAAGATGGCGTTCCGCGCCTCGGCCTTGATGATCTGGCGCGGGCCGTCCATCACCTCGGCGGTGGCGCACACGCCGCGATGAGCCGGCCCGCTGTGGCTGTAGAGCACGTCGTCCTTTGCCAGGTCCAGCACCTCGTCGGTGACCGTCCACTCCTCGACCTTCACCGCCTGCTCCTCCGGCGATTGCTCGCCGGCGAGCATGCTCCGGATGAGCGTGCTGGCCTGGACGAAATCGGCCCCCTCGACCGCTTTCTTGAGGTCGGTGACAACCTCGAGTCGGGTGCCCGCATGTTCCGCCTTCACCTTCCCCTCGCTGAGGATGTCGGGGTCGATGGTCTCGGCGTAGGAGGGCGGCACGGCGGCGACGAAGTGGATGCCCATCACCGGGCAGACCCGCAGGAACGAGTGGAGCAGCCCGCGTGCCATCCCGGTATAGACCAGGTTCAGCCCCTCGAGCCGGCCCTTCGCCTGCTTGATCGCCATCAGTTCGCCGAGAGTGTGGGTGGTGTGGTCGCGCGGGGTGCAGGCATTGAGCACCGGGCAGGTGAGGTTGTCCGCCGCTTCGTCCATATCGTCTTGCGACCACAGCCGGGCGGCGAACACGTCGAGGTACTGGTCCATCGCCCGGGCGGTATCCGCCATCGATTCGCCCCGGCCCATCTGGGTAGACTCGACCGGCAGGTACACGTTTGACCCGCCGAGCTGGGCCATCGCTGCCTCGAAGCCGAGCCGGGTGCGAGTCGATTCATAGACGAACAAAAGCCCCTGGACCCGGCCCTGGAGCAGGCCGGCGTGGGTCATGTCGTACCGGTTGTCCCGGAACCACTCGCCCAGGGCGATTACCTCGTCCAGCTCTTCGCGGCTGAACACCCCGATATGAGGTGCTTTCCGCCCCCGGATGTTATCGGTCAGGTCCGGAGCCGGCTGTCCCCTCTTCGACTGCATCATTTCATTGCCTCCAGTCTGCTTTTGATTGGCCGAATCAACCCGCTGCGGATTATAGTGCCCGGCCGGAACGGGTGCAACGTCCATTGATTGAGCCCGCGTTTCCTGCTAGTATGCCCGTAGAAAGGCCGCTTTACCCAAGTGATAAGGAGTTTGACTTGGCACCGAAGTACACCGATTTCGAGATTCCCGTCGAAGTGGCGGGCATCCGCTTCCGCAACCCCTTCCTGGTGGCGTCCGGGCCGACGACGATGAACGCCGATCAGCTCCGGGCGATCAACGACAACGGCTGGGGCGCAGCCAGCTTGAAACTGACCATATACCCCACCCCCTATATCAACGGCCGGCCGCGATACGGCTATTACGAGCAAGAGGAATTCCTCTCGTTTACATCCGAGAAGCGATTGACCCTCGATGAACTGCTCAAGCTGATCGAGGAAGGCCGGAAGGTGGCCCCCGACATCGTCCTGTTCTCGAACATCACCTACTCGGGCGAAGACGTCGAGGGGTGGATCAAGGTGGCCAAGCAGTGTGAGGAGGCGGGCGTCCATATCAACGAGTTGAATATGGGCTGCCCCAACATGTCGTTCAACGTCGAGATGAGCGGCGAGGACCACGGCGGCCCGAAGACCGGCGCCTCGCTGGGCTCGCACCCCGAGGCGGCGGCGAGGATCGTGAAGGCGGTCAAGGAAGAGACCAACGTACCCGTTTTCGTCAAGCTCTGCCCCGAGGGCGGCCAGATGGGCCGCGTGGCCAAGGCGGTCATCGACGCCGGGGCCGACTGCGTCGGCGGAAACGCCAACCGGTTGGCGGTAGTCCCGCTCAACCTCGACGACCCTGTCGCTTCCACCAACATGCTCCAGCGCGAGATCGGCCTGTCCTGCATGTCCGGCCGGTGGATGCTGCCCCTGGCCAAGCGGGACGCCTACGAGATCCGGCGGATGATCGGGCCGGAGCCGGCGGCGTTCGCCTGCGGCGGAGTGACCGAGTGGCGGGACGCGGTGGAGATGGGGATGTGCGGGGCCGACCTCGTGGGAATTTGCACTGCCACCCTCATCAAGGGCTACGGCTTCATGCCGGAGTTCATCCACGACGTCAAACAGTACATGAAAGAGCACGGGTACGAGACCTGGCACGACCTGCGGGACCTAGTGGTCCGCAACCTGAAGTCGGCGCCCGAGTTGACCCTGTTCGAGGGCCACGCCGAGATCAAAGACCCCAACCTGTCCGCCCCCTGCGTCTTCAACTGCCCGGCACACGTCCCCGCACAGGGCTATGTGCGGGCGGTGGCCGCCGAGGACTTCGAGATGGCGTATCGCCTCATCTGCTCGAAGAACCCGTTCCAGTCGATCTGCGGAAAGATCTGCGACCACCCCTGCGAGGAGGCGTGCACGAGGCGGCACAAAGACGAGCCGCTCCGCATCCGGGACATCAAGGACGCCGTGCTCCGATACGCCCGAGAGCAGGGCTGGACCCCGCCGGTTGACCGAGCCGAGGAACGGCCGGAGAAAGTGGCCGTGGTCGGGGCCGGCCCGGCCGGGCTGAGCTGCGCCTACGACCTGGCACGGGCCGGATACCGGGTCACTGTGTTCGAGAAGAACGACGAGCCCGGCGGGGCTCTCCGCGAGTTTATCCCCCGGTTCCGGATGGGACTCGAGGAGCTCGAGGCGGACATCGAGATGGTGCGATCGCTCGGCGTCGAGATCAGGACCGGCCAGGCGTTGGGCCGCGACTTCACCCTCGATACGCTGCAGGACGAGGACTACGCCCGCGTGTTCCTCGCGTTCGGCGCCTGGCAGGGCGGCAAGCCGGGCATCTCCGGCGAAGACGCAGACGGCTGCTCGACCGCCATCGACTTCCTCAAGACGCTGTCGCCCGACGACACCTCGGTGGCCGGAAAGCGCGTCGGCATCATCGGCGGCGGGTTCACCGCGGTCGATACCGCCCGCACCTGTGTCCGCCTCGGCGCGGAACAGGTGTTCCTGCTCTACCGGCGGACCCGCGACGAGATGCCCGCCACCCCCGAGGAGGTCGCAGAGGCCGAGGAAGAAGGCGTCAAGGTGATGTACCTCGTCACACCAAAGGAAGTGCTCACCCGGGACGACACGGTGGAAGGCCTGCAGATGGTGAACCTGACGCTCGGCGAGGAGGACGACTCCGGCCGGCGCCGGCCCGAACTGGTCGAGGGCACCGAATTCGCCCTCCAACTCGACCGGGTCGTCTTCGCCATCAGCCAGCAGGTCGATCCGCGGGTCATCGGAGACCTCGAGACTGCGGGCAGCTTCATCCGGGTCGACCGGGCCGACTGTCGCACGAACATCGCGGGCGTGTATGCCGGCGGCGACTGCGCCGGCGGACGCATGGACGTGATCCAAGCGGTGGCCGACGGAAAACAGGCGGCCGCGTTCATCGACCGCGAACTGGCCGGGGACCAGGCACTGCTCGCCCCCGAGCCGGAGCTGACCGAGGTGGACATCGACGCCGTGCTCACCCGTAACGGTGAGGACCCGCGCCGGTGGCGCGTGCCGGTCAACCTCCGTCCGGCTGCCGAGCGGGCGCAGGACTGGGACACCTACCGCGAGCCGATGACCGTCGAGGAAGCGGTGGCCGAAGCCGGTCGCTGCTACGGATGCGGATGCGGCGTCGGCTGTCAGATCTGCCAGGAACTGTGTACCAAGTTCGCCTATGATGTCACGGGCAGCCGGATGAATATGGACGATGACAAGTGCGTCGGCTGCGGGATGTGCGTCTGGCGCTGCCCGAACGACAACATCGAGATGATCCAGACCTCCGACGAGCCGATCGCCGTGGACACCTCGGAATAACCGCCGCGATATCGAGCAGGTTGGTTGCTCTCAATCAGACTCACTGGAAAGAAAGGACAGGCCACATGGCTGACACGGTGTCGTTCGCAGAGTTCAAGAAGATGGAGCTGGTGATCGGGACGGTGACCTCGGTCGAGGACCACCCGAACGCCGACAAGCTGTACGTGCTCAAGGTCGACCTGGGCGAATCGGAGGACCGCACCCTGGTGGCCGGGCTCAAGCCGTACTACGAGCCGGACGCCCTGACCGGCAAGCAGCTCGTGGTGGTGGCCAACTTGGAGCCGGCCGCCCTGCGCGGGGTCGAGAGCCGGGGGATGCTGCTCGCCGCCCAGGAGGGCGACAAGGTGGTCGTCGTCTCGCCGGAACAACCGCTCGCTCCCGGCTCGAAGGTCCTGTGAGTCGATCGGCCCGCCGCTCCACGACGGCTCTGCGGCCCGCCGAACGCTGAACTGCGAGTATAAGGGAGGGTCTGATGGACGATGAACGGATCGAGGTGTGCCTCGGGGGCATCACCGAGGTCGAGACCGACGCGATCGTCAACGCCGCCAACAGCCAGCTTCAACTCGGCGGCGGCGTGGCCGGCGCCATCCGGCGCAAGGGCGGGCCGTCCATCCAGGAGGAGTGCGACCGGATCGGGCCGATCAAGATCGGCCAGGCGGCGGTCACCGGAGCCGGTCGGCTCAAAGCCCGGTACGTGATCCACGCTGCCGGGATGTCGCTGGGCGAACCGGCGACCGCCGAGAGCATCACCAACGCAACTCGCGACAGCTTGCGACTCGCCGACGAGCACAACCTCGAGTCCATCGCATTCCCAGCGATCGGGACCGGGATCGCCGGCTTCCCCACCCAGGAATGCGCCCGGATCATGGTCTCCGCCGCCCGCGAGCACCTCGAAACGCACGACACGCCGCTCCGGCGAGTCGTCTTCGTGCTGTTCGACGACGAATCCTACGGCGTGTTCGCCCGGGAGCTGGCCGGCGACGACGGCTGAGCCGGCACGGCCCGCCGCCCACAGACCGCCGACCCACCGGGCATTTGACGGCGAAAGTGCCGGTGATAAAATAGGCGAGAACGAGGCGATGGCCTCCGCCCCGCCCGGGCCGAGTGGCGGAACTGGCATACGCGACGGACTTAAAATTCGTTGCCCGCAAGGGCATGGGAGTTCGAGTCTCCCCTCGGCCACCACGGTTCGGTCCAACCGGCGTCGATGACAACCAAAGGGAAGCCCTATGCGATTTCACGCTCTCTGCCTGTGCTGCCTGACCCTTGCCGCCGCCCCCGCCGCGGGCGACGAACTCCCGTCCTGGGGGGCGCTGACCGCCAATAACGTCCGTGTCCGTTCCGGCCGCGGCCTCGCCTTCCGCGAGATGTGTGCCCTGCCCGAGGGGCACATCGTGCGCGTACTCGAGGCCAGCGAGGACGGCGAATGGTACCGACTGGTCCCGCCGTCGGAGGGCGACGTGTACATCTTTGCCGAGTTCGTCCGAGAACAGGACGGCCAGGGAACGGTCACCGGCAACCGAGTGAGGGTGCGAGTTCGCCCGGACCTCACCGGCGAGGTGGTCACTCAGCTCGACGAGGACGCCACGGTGACCATCAAGGAGAAAGTCGACGGCGAGGACGGCGAGTGGTACAAGATCGAGCCGCCCGACACGGCACAGGCCTGGATCAGCGCCCGGCACGTCGAGTTGATGACCGACGAAGAGCTGGCCGAGTTCCGGGAGAAGAAGGCCGAAGAAGCACGACAGGCCGCCGAACGGGCTCAGCGCGAGCGCGACGAAACCCGGCTGGCTCGAGTCGAAGATTGGGTGCAGAAGAACCCCGAGGATTACGAGGGCGCCCTGACCCGCTGCCGCGAAGCCCTGAGGGAAATCGAGCATCCCGAGGTGAGGGAGAAGCTCGTGACACTGCGCGATACGGTCAGGACCCGGCAGGAAGAGGCGGAAAAACGGCGCGAGGAAGAGCGCAAGGCGCGGGAGCGGACGCTGCTCGCCGACGCCGACGACACCTTCGAGCGGGAACTGAAGAAGGATCTGCCCGACCGGGCGCTGGACACGGTGATCGAGAACTACCGGGAGACCCTCGAGAAGCTGACCGAGGACCCGCTCAAACAGAAGGCCCGGGCACAGATCGCCGTGGCGACCGACATGCGGGCAATCCAGTCGGCGATGGCGGAAAAGACCGACCCGCCGGAGCCGTCCGACTTCGACTTCGACGAGGCGGCCGAGACGTTCGACATGCAAAGCGAGGTCCACGCGCTGAACGAGGCCCGCCGACTCGCCGAACGCACCGCGGAGGAGGAGCGGAAGGCCCGGGAGCGGGCCGTGTTGGCAGAAGCCGACGCCGTCTTCGAGCGCGAAATGAAGAAGGATCTGGCCGACCGAGACTTTGGCGCGGTGGCCAAAAACTACCGGGCGGCGCTCGAGAAACTGACCGAGGAGTCGCTCAGGCAGGAGGCCGAGGCAAAGAGCGCCTTTGCCGACGAGACAGAGGCGAACCTCCAGGCATCACTGGAACGAGCCGACCCGCCGCCGCCCTCCGATTTTGATTTCGACGAGGCGGCCGAGCTTTTCGACTTGAGGGCCGAGGTCCAAGCTCTGAGCGAAGCGCGCCTGCTCGCCGAACGCGTCGCGGAGGAGGAACGGGCGAGGCCGGCAACCGCCGACGGCTGGATCACCTACCTGGGCGCCGGGCTGGCCGATACCGGGGCGAGCCACCGGGTGACTCGGGACGGCTCCGTCGTCGCGCTCGTGAAAAGCGACCAGTTCGACCTCGGCTCGTTCGTCGGCGTTCGCCTGCGGATAAGCGGCAGCCCGGCGGGCACCGCCACCGTCGCGGGCGAAAAGGTGCCGATCATCGCCGTCGAGAAGCTCGAACCGGCCCTGGAAACCATCGCGCCCGACTGACCCCGGTCACCATTCGACGGTTTCCCGCCGGACGGCCCCGCCTCGCATCCCGACGATCACCAGCCGCCCGTCTTCGGGCGAGTTCCGGAGCGCGACGGGCGCGTCGTAGGGCTCGGCCAGCATCTCGCCGGACCGGTGAACGAACCACTCGCCGCCCACCTGCACCCAGCAGGCGAGTTCGTCGCCCACCGGGCCGAACGTCACATCCCGGATTCGGGTTGCTCCCCGCTCGACATCGAGCTCGGCTCCGTTCACGACCAGAACCCAGTCGTCCTCGGACCGGGCGGCAGCGAAGGCGAGGTCCCGGCCCGTCGGGTCGAAGACGGGCGGGCCGACCGCCCTGTAGTACCCCGCCACCCGGGCGAAATTCCACACGACGAAATACTCCGTCTCCCGCCGCACCACGAACGCGGCCGATTGGCCCGCCGGGCCGGCCACCAGGTGCTCGATCCAGCCCATCGCCCCGACCGAGTAACGGGTGCCCCACGGGCTGCCGTCCCGGACGATAAACCAGACGTCGCCCTCCCGCGCCGCGAACAGCACCCAACCGTCGACCGGGCAGAACACCGGGCTGCGGACTTCATCGTAACGGTCGCCCACCTGCCGACCGTCGACCAGCACAAACGCCTCGCCGTTTCGTTCGGCGGCGAAGGCAAGCGAGGAGCCGTCGGGGCTGAACACCGGCGTGCCGACCCAGTCGAACCGTCGGCTGACGGTCCGGCCATCGGCGACGATGAACCCCTCGCCGCCCTCCCAGGCGGCGAACGCGAGCCGTTCGCCATCGGGGCAGAACACCGGCGGATCTCCGCCGTCGTACCGGTCGCCGACCGGCTCGCCGTCCCGCACCACGAACCACTGCCCGTCGCGATAGGCGGGGAAGGCGACCGACTCGCCGTCGGAACTGAACACCGGCTGCCAGACCCGCTCGTACTCCCCGCCGACCTGCTCGCCCTCGACAAGCACCGTCGCCGGGGCCTCCTCCCGCTCGACGACCTCGGCGGTGCGTGCGCCGGACGCATCGACGGCAAACCGCTCCTTCACCGGTTGATCGCCGACCGCAAACTCATCGGCTTCGGGGCGCTCGGCGCAGCCGGCCACCACCGCAAGAAAGGCCATCACGAGCGCGACCGTCGTATCTACCGTGAATTCGGCCATCTCTCATCTCCCGGAAAGGGCCGGTAACGAGGCCGCAGCCGTCGGCGTCCCCGCGTTCTCTGCGTGTATTCCGCGACACGTTTATAACGAATCGGCCCGGTCTGCACAAGATATCACCGGCCAATCACCGTCATCGCATTGATTTTGCATCGGCGTTCGCTACACTCGGTGGCCAAACCGACAATTCGTTTATCTGGAGGAGACATGGAAGGCCCCAAGGTCGTCGTAATCGGCGCCGGCAGCTTGTTTTTCGGCCGCCAGGCGCTGTGGCAGATGCTCCACTCGGAGGTGTTACAGACGGGCACGCTGGCGTACGTGGACATCGACGCCGGCCGCCAGGAGAAGATGATGGGCCTCGCCCGGCTGATGATCGACCACCTCGACTCCCCGCTCAAGCTCGAGGGCTCGACCGACCGGCGGGAGGTGCTGGCCGGAGCGGACTTCGTCGTGCTCACCTTCGCACGGGACGGCGTCAAGTACCGGGGCATCGACTGCCAGATCAGCGAGAAGTACGGGGTCCGGATGTGCTCCGGCGACACCATCGGCCCCGGCGGCATCTTCCGATCCATGCGGGAGCTGCCCGTCATCATCGATGTCGCGAACGACGTCGAGAGACTCTGCCCCGACGCCTGGGTCATCAACTACATCAACCCCACCGCGGTGAACGGGATCGGCCTGATGCGGTTCGCGCCGCAGGTCAAGTCGTTCGCCCTGTGTGACGGTCATCACATGCCCGGCCATAAGCGCCGGTGGCTCCGCCGCACGGGCATCGTCGAGTCCGCCGACGAGGTCACCCCCGAGATGATGGACAAGCTCGACATGCGGATCGGCGGGGTGAACCACTTCACCTGGATCCTGTCGGCCACCTACGACGGCGAAGACCTGATGCCCAGGATACGAGCGTACATGGAGCGGATGGCGGCCGACGAGGCAGACGAGGGCCACTCGAAAGGCCGGTTCAACAACAGCTACGGCCTCGAACTCTGGGACCTGTTCGGCGCCTGCCCCGACTGCATGGGCCACACCAAGGAGTACGTCCCCTACTGGCAGGGCCACTCGGTCGCCGAGGACCGGCTCCCGCCCCTGTCGGTTTTCGACGCCGAACTGCGGCAGGAACGGCACGACGCGATGTGGGCCGAGATCGACGACTACCTGGCGGGCGAGATCGACCCCGGCAAGTTTATGGACGACTTCGGCCCGGACCACGCGACCGATGTCATCGAGTCGATGTGGGGCGGGCTCGGGAAACCGTTCTACATCAACGGTCCCAACCGCGGAGCCGTGCCGAACATGGACGACGACGCCTTCTTCGAGCTGCTCTGCGAGGTCGATATCGACGGGTTCAGCCCGATGCCCGTCGGCGAACTCCCGCCCGGACTCCGGGCGCTCCAGCAGCAGGTGCTCGAAACCCACGAACTCACCGCCGAGGCGGCCGTCACCTGCGACCGGGCACTGCTCCGAA